>JBOHBL010000674.1:0-1304 GCA_050698295.1 Rubrobacteraceae bacterium
CGCCGGGTCCCTCCGCGCTTCCTCGGACGGAAGCCACAGCTCCCCTCCGCCGCAGAGCGTCCCGAAGATGCCCGCCACGGAGCTGTCGAACGCGAGCGAGGAGAGGAGGAGAAAGCCCCCCGGGACCTCCCCGTAGAAGGAGAGGCGAGCGGTGGTCGAAGACACGAGATTCCTGTGACGCACCATCACGCCTTTGGGTTTTCCAGTGGAGCCGGAGGTGTAGATGAGGTAGGCGAGGTTGTGGGGGGCGGCAAGGTTGGCCGGTGTGGCGGAGCCTTCGCGCGCGATCTCGTTTTCGTCCGCGTCGAGGCAGATCGTCTGAGAGCGAGGATGGGAGAGCCTGGGGAGGAGCCCCTGCTCTGTCAGGAGGAGCGAGGCCCGCGCGTCTTCGAGCATGAAGGCGGTCAGCTCTTCCGGGTACGAGGGGTCCAGCGGCAGATAGGCGGCCCCGGCCTTCAAGACGCCGAGGAGGCCGACGATCATCTCGAAGGAGCGCTCGGCGTAGATCGCGACCAGGGTTTCCGGACCGGCTCCACGGCGTCTGAGGTGATGGGCGAGGCGGTTGGCGCGCTCGTTCAACTCCCTGTAGGAGAGGGTTTCTCCTTCGAAGACGAGGGCCGGCAGATCCGGCGTCTTTTCGGCCTGGGCTTCGAAGAGCTGGTGGGCAGAGAGGTGGCGGGGGTACTCGGCGTCGGTGTCGTTCCACTCGACGAGGACCTGGTGGCGCTCGGCCGGGGTCAAGAGGGACTGTTCCGTTCTCTCCGGCGGCTCCTCGCGATCCCCTTCGAAATGGCGTTCCGGTATGAGTCGGTGAGACATGAAGAAATCTTTCTTGTGGCCGGCCTCGTCTCGGAGCCAAGCCGGTGCCAACTTCCGGCGCGCTGGGCGCCTAATCGTCCGGAAGTTGCTCGATACCTGTCGAAACAGCGAGTCTAACACGGCGCTCCGCCCGGAGGGCCGCCCGCGACGAGTTAGGGCGTAAGGGCGATGTTATCGAAGGTCGCGGAGGCAGAGACGGCGTTGGTGTGGCTCGTCAAAACCAGGCCAATGTAGGCGTTGCTGCCCATCGTGATCGAGACCCGCTTGACGAGAGTCCAGGCGACCCCGTCGGGAGACCGGTATCCGTAGAAGGACTTGCCCGTGCGGACGACTTTGACCCAGTAGGGCGCCGCCCCCGCGCCGCCGGAGGTGGCCGAGCTCGATCCTCCGGGATTCACGCGCCGCTGGAACGAGAGCCCGTTGGCGGGAGTCACGACCATCATGGCGTGCGGGGAGATGGGGGTCAGGTCCTCCCGGATCATGAC
>JBOHBL010000675.1:0-1152 GCA_050698295.1 Rubrobacteraceae bacterium
CTCGCAACCATCCCCCGCTTCCCTGCTGATTTTCGGGGCCTCGGGCCTACCTCCGCTACCAGTCGGGAGTGTCCTCCACCTTGATGGCGGAGATGTCGAACTCGAGCTTGATCTTCTCGGAGACGAGCATGCCGCCGGTCTCGAGGGCGGCGTTGAACGTGAGGCCCCAGTCGGTGCGGTTGATCGCGACGGCACCCTCGAAGCCGACGCGGGTGTTGCCGAAGGGGTCCTTGGCGGAGCCGGTCTGCTCGAAGGGGACGGTGACCGGCTTGGTGGTGCCCTTGATGGTCAGGTCGCCGGTGATGTTCCAGGTCTCGCCGTCGAACTCGACCTCGGTCGACTCGAAGGTGATGTTGGGGTGGGCCTCGTTCTCGAAGAAGTCGCCCGAGAGCAGGTGGCCGTCGCGGTCGGCGTTGCCGGTGTCGACGGAGGCGGCCTTGATCGTGAGCGAGACCTTGGACTTGGCGGGCTCGGCGGTGTCGATCGTCGCGGTGCCGTCGAACTCCTTGAACGAGCCGCGGACGGTGGTCACCATCGCGTGGCGGGCCGAGAAGCCCAGGCGGGTGTGGGCGACGTCGAGGGTGTAGTCGCCCGCGATGTCCTCGATCCCGACGGTCGGGGTGTCGTACTCGCCTGCCTGAAGGTCGTCTCTCACGGCGATGATGCTGCTCCTGCTCGAACGTGAGTCCCCTACCGTCCCATGCAGAGCGTGAATGTTTTGTCCGCGACGTCGATGACGCTCCGGGCGTGTGGCGCCAGCAGCGCTCCAGTTACTCGCTGCACTCAGCGCGTCTTCGCCTTTAGAGTCCTCGTCGGCGTGAGCTCGACGCACAGCCCGGTTCACAAGCTCCGTGTCGGCCTCCGCGACGAGTTCACGTACCTCCGGGGCACCCAGGGAAGATGCGCCGATCAGGCGGTCCAGTTCGCTCAACTCGTTCTCAGCCATCTGGGAGTCCTCTCTTTGCATTCCTCCTGATCAGCCGACCCACGGCGCCGGCTGTGAGCCCGAGTAGTCGCTCGATCTCAACGTCCTTGTGCCCACTTTCACGATGAACGTAAATCTGTTGGACAGCGTCGTCCTCGGCTGGATTGGCTCCCCGCAGGAGTTCCTCGCGCATCTCCTTGTCGAGGTACGCCGTCTCTGGGTCCTGG
>JBOHBL010000676.1:0-2466 GCA_050698295.1 Rubrobacteraceae bacterium
CGCGTGGACTTCGGCTCGTTCACCATGCCCGAGTCCGTGCCCGACTCGGGCGGCCTCCTGCGCTCCGAGTCGCCCGGCAACAGGACCGAGGTCCTGCTCTTCAACTCTCAGGTCCTCGACGAGGAGGTTCGCGATTCCCTCGCGGAAAACATAGATCGCTCCAGAGTCTCCTCCGGCGCCGGCTTCCGGCCGACGGACGCCGTTTTCCCCGGCGCGAACCCGCCGTCGGACGAAGCGGTATGGAGCGCCGATCAAAACGGAGAGAGCGTCTCAACCGAAAGTCCGCTTCGACTCGTCTATCCGGCTGGGGGACCTGCTCGCGACGCCGCCGCGAGGTCCGTGGTCGAGCAGCTCGAAGCCGCGGACGTCGAAGTGGAGTCCGAGCGGGTCGAGCCCAAAGAGTTCTTCGCCGAGACGTTCCCGTCCGGGGACTTCGACCTCGCGATCATGGACTTCGCCTCACCGGCGGAATACGCCGCGCTGTCGCCGTTTTTGCCGGATGACTCCGCCTTCGCCGTCTCGGCGAGCCTGGGGGAGATGGACGAGCGGGAACAGTACTTCGCCCAGACCCGGCGCATCATGGCCGCGGAGTCCGCGCTGCTCCCGCTCTACGCCTGGCCCGACGCCTACTCCTGGTCCAGTACCCTCTCCGGCCCCCAACCCGAAACCCCCCGAAGAGCGACACTCTGGAACATCCGGGAGTGGGGGTTTTTCAAGTAGGCTTCAGGCATCGGGCATCAGGTCTGGCGGTGGCCGTACCGCCGCGCTCACACGCAGCCCGAACCGAATCTCGACCTTCCCGACGAACACGGTATTCGATGACCGGCGCGCCGACCACGGCTTTTACCTGAAACCTGTAGCCTGATGCCTAGTAAAATCAGGCATCGTGTGGAATGACACCGTGAACAAGAAGCGGAGGAGGAGGCGCGGCTCTTCGGCGCTGCGATTTGTCGCCGTGGCCGTGCTCGTCGCGGCCGTTGGGGGTGGGGCGTATTACTACGGGCTTTCGCAGGGTCCGGCCTCGCTCGGAGAGCGGGATCTGGAGGGCCTCGAAGTTTACGCCGAGGCGCTCGACGCCGTTCAGGACGACTATGTGGATCAGGACTCCGTCGACCCTGAGCGTCAGACGTATGGCGCTATCGAGGGCATGCTCGATTCTCTGGGAGACGAAGGGCATACCCGGTTTTTGAGCCCGGAAGAGCGGGAGGACAACGACGAAGGGCTCTCGGGGACCTACGTCGGGGTCGGCATCCAGATAGAGGACGGAGAAGACGGGATCGTGGTCGCCTCGCCCATCGAGGACTCGCCCGCCGAGCGGGCCGGGGTCGAGGCGGGCGACGTCGTGGTCGCCGTCAACGGCGACAGCATCGTCGACGAAGACGTCTCGAAGGTCGCCGACAGGGTTCGCGGACCCGAGGGGAGCGAGGTCGAGATCACAATCCTCAGAGACGGAGAGGAGCGCGTCTTCACGTTGCAAAGGGCCAGGATAGACTCCCCCGTCGCCTACTGGGAGATGCTCCCGAACAGCGACACGGCCCACGTCCGGCTCGCCTCGTTCTCCGACGACGGCGCCGAAGAATTGAGAGAAGCCTTCGAAGAGGCGCGGGCCAACGGGGCCGAAGAGTTCGTCCTCGACCTGCGGGACAATCCGGGCGGAAGGCTTGATCAGGCGGTCGAGATGGCGGGATTTTTCCTCGAACCGGGCAGCGTGGTCTACGTCCGCAGAGAGGCCGACGGCGAACGGAGCGAGGTCGAGACCTCCGGCGAGCCGGTGTTCGCGGACGCCCCGATGGCGGTCCTCGTCAACGAAGGGTCGGCCTCCAGCTCCGAGATCCTGGCGGGCGCCCTTCGCGACAACGACCGGGCGACCGTCGTCGGAGAAACCACCTTCGGCACCGGCACGGTCCTCGCGGAATTCGAACTCTCCGACGGCTCGTCCATCCTGCTGGGGATCGCCGAGTGGCTCACCCCCGGCGGAGACTTTATCCGCGAGACCGGCATCGAACCCGACGTCGAAGTCGCCCTCGAAGAAGACGCCGAACCCGTCTTCCCATCCGACCTCGAAACGCTCTCCAGAGACGAAGCCTTCGACAGAGACTCCCAACTCGAACGCGCCTTCGAGGAACTCGACTGAACTAAAAAACACGTTTAGCCCCATCTCCGTCGGGTACACAAGAAACCGCAAGCGATAACAGTCGGAACAGAGGAGGCGAGATGCCTCAGCGAGTACACGAAAGCATAGAAGTCCAGGCTCCCGTCGAGGAAGTCTACCGGTACTGGTCCAACTTCGAGAACTTCCCGAACTTCATGCAGAACGTCGAGGAGGTACGCATGACCGGCCAGGACACGAGTCGCTGGCAGGTGAAAGGACCGTTCGGCAAGAGCGTGCAGTTCGACGCGAAGACCACCGAGATGGACCCGAACCGCGGCATCGGGTGGAACACCACCGACGGCGAGGTGATGACC
>JBOHBL010000677.1:0-1841 GCA_050698295.1 Rubrobacteraceae bacterium
GCGCGGATCATGCCGGGTATCCGCCGCGCATCCGGGCCGGACTCGTCGCGCTCGGCGTCCCCGAAGATTTCCTCGACGTGGAGATAGTGCGCCTCGTCAAGCTCATCCGCGAGGGCGAGCAGGTCAAGTTCAGCAAGCGCGCCGGAAACGTCGTCTCCCTCGACGAATTGCTGGATGAAGTCGGAGAAGACGTCGTCCGGTATTTCTACGTCCGCTCTTCGCACAAAACCGAGATGAGCTTCGACCTCGATCTCGCCATCAAACAGTCCGAAGAGAATCCCGTCTTCTACGTCCAGTACGCCCACGCCAGAATAGCGAGCATCTTCCGCCGCGCGGAGATAGACCCGAATGAACTCGGACACGTCGAACCCGCCGACCTCGCGCCCGAGGAGCGCGTCCTCGCGATGGAACTCCTCGACTTCTCGCGCATCGTCAAGAACGCCGCGGCGAAGCGCGAAGTCCATCTCCTCCCGACGTACCTCGAAACGCTGGCGACCCGCTTCCACCAGTTCTATACGATCCTTCGCGTGATCATGGACGACGAGGCCGTGAAAGCTCGCCGGCTCGCCCTGTGCGCCGCGACGAAGACCGTGCTTCGCAATGGTCTCGATCTCCTCGGTGTCGAAGCGCCGGAGAGGATGTGAGAAAAAGCAGGAAGCGTGAAGGAGGAAGTCGGAAAATCACTTCACGCTTTGCGAAGCGTGAGCGAGCGGTCGGCGTGTACACTTACGGGGTGAAAAGGATTCCCGGAGGTTCGTATGGAAGCGGTGAAGAGTCCGTCTGAGGGAAGGGTGCTTCTTCGGAACGTGAGTTGGGAGACATATGAACGACTCATAGCCGAACGTGAGGAAAGACGCGTGCCGCGCTTCCATTACGACCGGGGAGTCATGGAGATCATGAGTCCTTCCAAAAGGCGCGAAAGCATAAGTCGGGTCGCTGCGCTGCTGGTCGAAATTCTGGTTTTGGAGATGGACCTCGATGTCGAGAGCGCGGGCTCCACGACTTTCAAACGCGAAGGCAAAGCTCGCGGCTTCGAGCCGGACGAGTGCTTCTATTTCTCGGAGAACATCGAGCGAGTTCGGGGCAAGGAGAACCTGGACCTCGAAGCGGGTGACCCGCCGCCCGACCTCGTAATCGAGGTGGATGTCACGAACCCCTCCCTCGACAAGCTCGGGATATACGCCCGGCTCGGCGTCGCGGAGGTGTGGCGCTTTTCCGGCGGAGCGGCGGAGATCCTCGTCCTTCGAGGCGAAGGCTACGAGGCCGAGGACACGAGCCGCGCCCTTCCTCTTCTGACCTGCGACGCTCTCATCCGCTTCGTCAATATAGGACTCACGATGACGCGCTCGGCGTGGGCTCGCGAGGTGAGGGAAGAAGTGGGAAGGTGGAAGTTGGAGAGGCGGCGACGGTCGAAATCTCCTCTCCCGAACCCAAAAATTTCGCCCTTCCTCCTTCTTACCATACGCTTAGACGTGCAAAGTTACGTACTTTCTATGGAGGTATGATGCGTCGCGTTGATTTGAGCCGGGATCTGAAACCTTTGTCGGAGTTTCGAGCCAACGCGGCCGCCGTGGTTCGGCAGGTGCGTGACACGAAGCGTCCGGTGGTGCTCACGCAACGCGGCAAGGGAGCAGTCGTTTTGCTGGACGTGGGCGAGTACGAGGCGCTCGTCGAGCGTGTGGAGTTGCTCGAGGATGTCCGGGCCGCCGAGCGGCAGGTGGAGGCGGGGGAGGGCATCGCGCGCGAGGAAGCCGAGGCGCGGGCGTTGGCGCGACCGCCTGAGTAAAGTTCGTGAAGGTCGTATGGTCTCCGCTCGCTTTGGAGCGCGTGGATGAGGTGGC
>JBOHBL010000678.1:0-6418 GCA_050698295.1 Rubrobacteraceae bacterium
GTCTTCCTCCTCAAATTCAACCTGGAGAGTCTTAACTTTATCCCGCTGGTAGTTCGAGGTTGAACGTCGCGCCGCCGTCCGGGGCGTTCCCGGCTTCGAGGTCGCCTTTCTGGGCGCGGGCGAGGTCGCGGGCGATGGCGAGGCCGAGGCCCGTGCCGCCGCTCTCGCGGCTTCGGGAGGTGTCCGAGCGGTAGAAACGCTCGAAGATGCGCGGCAATTGCTCCGGCGGGACGCCAGGGCCGGAGTCCTCGACCACGGCCTCGACGAAGCCGCCTCGTTCGCGGCCAGCCACGGTCACGGCGCCTCCGGCGGGCGTGTGCCTGATGGCGTTGTCGAGCAGGATCGCGAGTATCTGCTCCGTCCGCTCCCGATCCCCGACGGCTCGCAGCTTGCCCGAGGCCGGCGCTTTTAGTTGGATGTCGCTGGAGGATGCCCGGCTCGAGAAGCGCCCCGTCACGTCGGAGATCGCGCCGGAGAGGTCGAATGGTTCCCTTTTCACCGGGAGCTTTCCGGCGTCGAGGCGGGCCATCAGGAGGAGGTCGGAGAGGATGCCGCTCATCCTGTCCGTCTCGGAGAGCACGTCGTCGGTGAGTTTCCTGTCTTCGGGGTTTTTTAGCCCGCGACCCAGCACCTCTGCATCGGCGCGGATGAGGGTGAGCGGCGTCTTGAGTTCGTGGGAGGCGTCGGCGATGAACTCCCGCTGCCGCTCGAAGGACTCGCGCACCGGGCGCACGGCCCGTCCGGCCATGAACTGGCCCCCGATGGCCGCGAGCCCCAAAGCCCCGATGCCGAGCGGGATCAGGACGAGGACGAGGCCGTTGACCGCCCGCCCCACGTCGCGCAGGGTCCGGGCGTACTGGATCACCCCGACCAGTTCGCCCGACTCGTCGTACATGGGCATGCTCACGGCCCGGACGCGGCCCTCGTCGCCCTGTATCGTCGCGGAGACGGAGGCGTCGTCCCGGAGGGCTTCCTCGGCCAGGGTGTCGTCGGGGAGTCCCAGCGAGTCGGAGACGGGGTCGCGGTCCTGGACGCGGCCTTGCGTATCGAGGTGGATCCAACTGAACTGCGTGGAGCCGTCGGAGAGGACCTCCCGCCTCTCGTCGCCAAGAATGTTCGCCGCCTGGTTGCGGGCCTCCTGTCTCAGAAGCTCGTCCTCCTGGCTCACCAGCTCCACCGAGAACCCCACGACCATCACCGCCCCGAGCAGCGAGATGATGAGGGCGAACACCCCCACGTACCCGAGCGTGAGCCGCAGCCGCACCCGCCCGAGGTTCATCGCCCCGACTCGAACGTGTACCCGACCCCCCGCACGGTGCGGATGCGCGAGGGTTCCCCCGCCCGGTCGAGCTTCTTCCGCAGGTACGAGACATAGAGGTCCACGACGTTCGTATAGACCTCGTCGGTGCCGCCCCACACCATGTCGAGGAGGATCGCGCGCGTGAACACCTGCCCCGGACGGCGGATGAGCGTAGCCAGAAGCGCGAACTCCCGCGCGCTGAGGTCCACCTTCTCATCCCCGCGCCACACGACGTGCCGGACCGGGTCGAGCGCCACGTCCCCGGCCTTGAGGCTCGGGTCGGCCCGCTCTTCCTGCGGGCGGCGGGAGAGGGCGCGAACCCGCGCCAGGAGTTCGGAGAAGGCGAAGGGTTTGGGGAGGTAGTCGTCGGCCCCGGCGTCGAGGCCCTCCACCCGGTCCTCGACCTGGCTTCGGGCGGTGAGCATCAGGACCGGGACGGCCACGTCGGCGGCCCGGAGCCTCTTCACCACCTGTATCCCGTCGAGGTCGGGGAGCATCCAGTCCACTATGAGGAGGTCGAAAGGCTCGGCGAGGGCGCGGGCGAGCGCGGAGCGTCCGTCCCCGGTCGTCTCGGGGGCGTATCCCTCCTCTTTGAGGACGCGGGAGATCAAAGCCGCCAGCCGCGCCTCGTCCTCGACCACGAGTATCCGCATCATCGCCGCCTCATTTTACGCGCCGGAGAACGGGGAGCCGCCGTTTCTGTGGAAATTCTCATGGGCCTCAAAGGACGCGCGCAAGCCGCGGGTTCAGGCTGAGTTTCGTAAGCGAGCGAAGGGGAGGCTCTGGGACTGCTCACGTGGATAGCGGTGGGATCTCTAGTCGGACTCCCGGTCCGGTGGATGGCGCCCGGCGCGGGCGCGATCCTGGTCGGCGTCTCGGGCGCGGTGTTCGGCGGGTTCGATGCCCGCTCCATCCCGGCGGCGATACTGGGGGCGGCGATCCTGCTGACGCTCTACGAACTCATCTCCCGCCGAACGGCATAGCCGACATCCGAGCCTGTGAAAACTCGCATCTTCTCCAAAGACAACAGGAGGTGAGCCGGGAGCAGGGACGCGCCGCTCATTCGTAGCGGTCTATGAGGTGGTTGATGCCGACTATCTTCCTCGCGTCGAGGACGAAACCGATGCCCGTGCCGGGTTTGTCGAGCTGCCCGGCTTCGACTATGGCTTCGAGCACCTCGTCCGTCCTGCTCTCGGGGACGAGGGTAAGGACGATCTCCTTCTCCGGCTCGATGGAAATGCCGAAGAGCCTCTTGTGCTCGTGGATGCCCGTCCCGCGCCCGTGGAGGATCGTGCCTCCCTCCGCGCCCGCCTTCTTCGAGGCCGCGACGACCTTGTCGGACTGGCCCTTCGGGATGATCGTGACTATGAGTTCAAGATCCGCCAGAGGTCTCAACTCTCTGCTCCTCCTTTTCGGCTACGGTATCGCCCCCGCTTTCCTGCCTCCTGTATATCATCCCCAAAACCAGAACCGCGAGTATCGGGGCGAGGGCCACGAGCGCGACCAGCCCGAACCCCTCGACCACGGGGTCGCGCCCCTCCAGCCCGGTCGCCGCCCCCACCGCCAGCGCCAGTATGAAGGTTACCGTCATCGGACCCGTCGCGACGCCTCCGGAATCGAAGGCTATCGAAACGAAGGTCTCGGACGAGAACCGGGCCAGGATGAACGCGAGCAGGTAGCCGGGGACCAGTATCCACCACAGGGGGATGCCGTAGAGGATCCTCGCCATCGCGAGCGCGACCGCGGTGCCGACGCCGACCGCGAGGGTGATGAGAATCGGGGTGCTTCTTATCGAGCCGGTGGACAGTTTCTCGACCTCGTAGTTCAGCACGCGCACGGCGGGCTCGGCGATGATCGAGGCGAATCCCAGGACGAAGCCGATCGGGATCAAGGCCCAACTGTAGCTTACGCCGCTCAACGTCATCCCCGTGAACTCCCCGAACGGCAGGAACCCGACGTGGACGCCCTGCAAAAACAGAGAAAGCCCGACGACGGTCAACGCGATGCCCGCGATTATCCTGGGGAGGTTCGGCAGAGTAGTCCTCCCGACGATCACCTGGAAGATCAAAAACAGCAGGATCAGGGGCGCGAGGGCGAAGACGACTTCGAGCAAAGTCTCGAGATAACCCTCGAAGACGCGAAAAGGGTTCACCCGAAAAGCACCCCCAGAACCATGACGGCGAGTATCGGGCCGACCGAGGCTATCGCGACGAGTCCGAACCCTTGAGAGACCCCGCTCCGCCCGCTCAAAACCGAGACGACGCCGACGTTCAAGGCGATGAGGAAAGGAACGGTGATCGGGCCCGTCGTCACGCCTCCCGCGTCGAAGGCGATGGAGAAAAAGTCTTCCGGCGCGAAGAAGCCGAGGACGAATACCAGCGCGTAGCAGGGGATGAGGACGCTGATCAGGCGCAGGCCGAAGACCGTCCTCAGCATCGCCACGACCACCGAGATCCCGACCCCGAGCGATATCGAGTATATGAGGACGTTCTCCGAGGAGGGGCCGTCGGAGGCGTCGTCGATCTGGGAGGCGAAGATCCGCACGTCCGGCTCGGCGACGGTTATGACGAACCCGAGCAGGAACCCGAAGACGAGGATCAAAGCGAACCCCCTTCCGGGCAGATAAGCCCCCAACGACTCGCCCAGCGGCAACAGACCGAGCTTCACCCCGAACAGAAACAACGTCAGGCCAATCACCGACATCGCGGCGGCCAGCAAAAACAGGAGAAAGTCCGCCAGAGGCATCCGGATCAGGGCTATCTGCAAAACCACGATGACCAGCGTGACGGGCAGGACGGCGTAAAGCACCTCGAAGAATTCCCGTTTCAACTCGCTCAACGGCAAACCTGCTTCGTCTACGCGGACAACGTCTCCCGATATCGAGAGTCTGAACCCGAATTCTGTGAGCATCATGTGTGGATTATGGGAAGCGCCACAGAGAAGGCCGCTCCGCTCTTAAATACAGGGAGTGGGGAGTGGTGGGGTTTTCGACTTTCTCTGCTTCGATACCCTCGCTTTCCCGTCCGACGAACTCTCGCTGAATTCGAGAGGAGACTTCGATGGCGGGAGTTTCGCCTCTTCGTCTTTTCCCTACTCCCTAAGCGAGCGCCTCCCTACTCCCTGTATTACGAAGGGCAGATCAGGACCGGACCCGGCGCTTCTCGCAGCACCCTGGTCGAGACGCTGCCCAGTCTGAGGCGATTGACTCTGCCGAGCCCCCGCCTGCCGACCGCGACGAGGGTCGGTCCTTCATTTCTCCCGGCGGCTCTCAGAATGACGGAGGCCGCTTCGCCTTCGCCGACCCGGATCTCCGGTCGCTCCCACAGGCCGTCCCTCAGCTTTCTGGCGTGGCTTTCGAGGACCATCTCGTGCCGGCCCAACGCGACGTGGGGAGGCGTGGGGCCGCTCTCGGGGATTTGGGCTGCCTCGGCCATGTCCATGAACAGGGGTAGTGCCCTCGTCAGGACCAGCCGGGCGTCGAAGAGGTCCGCGACATCCGCCGCGAACTCTCTGGCCCTCTTCGCGCCCACCGAGGAATCGTCGCCGACGACCACGCGAACCGGGGGCCACGCCGCGCCGCGAGCGATCAGGACCGGGCATGAGGCCCGGCTTGCCACTCCTTCGGAGACGCTGCCGAAAAACAGACGCCTGAGCGGCCCGAGCCCCCTGCTGCCGACTACGATCAAGCCGGCCTCCATCTCTCCGGCGAGAGCGAGGATTTCCCTGACGGTGTCTCCGCGCAAGAGATGCGCCCCGGCGGCTTTCCCGCCGGCGGCCTCTATTTCGTCGAGGCGCTCGAAAAGGATCTCCCGCGCCTGGCTTTCGCGCAGCTCCGAGTCCCTCGTCAGAGCTATGTGGGAGTACGGAGGAAAGGTGGGCCGGACGTGGGCGATGTGGAGTTCCGACGCCGTCTTCGAGGAGAGTTCCACCGCCGCGGGCAGGGCCGCGCCGACGGAGCCGTCGGTGGCGAGCAGGATCCCGGCGGGAAGGTGATCTACCAACGCTCCGCCTTCCCCGGCCCGCGGGGTATGGGAACCTCCGCTTCGGCGGCCTCATAGCGGTTTTGCGGAAGGCATGGGTTTCCGCGACCCTTCGGGAGTCGGAAAAGAGCGGCGGACAGAGAATGAATGGCGTTCTTGCGAGGCGCTGCCTTCAGCGGCCTTCGGCCTTTGATTTTTCCCGACTCCCGAAATCCGCCATCAAACCGCGACATCCGCCCACCACTTTCCGCCGCGCCTGCGGAAACCCGCCG
Organism: Rubrobacteraceae bacterium; assembly: GCA_050698295.1. GTDB lineage: Bacteria > Actinomycetota > Rubrobacteria > Rubrobacterales > Rubrobacteraceae > JACCWD01. The sequence goes on from JBOHBL010000678.1 coordinate 5,553, forward strand.
CGCGAGGATGCGTTTCGCGTCCGCGGGCTCTGGCTCGGACCTCTCGCAGGCCAAGACCGCGGGCCATCACCCTCGCCCCCGCATACAGCCCCACCGCCAGCGGGCGCTCCTCGGCCCACGCGGCGGTGACGAGAAGGCCCAGGTAAAGCTGTCCGGAATCCTCGCGAAAACGCAGGACACCCAAGACCTCACCGTCCTCCTCGGCGAGGATGAAATGCTCCTCGAAGGCGACCCAGCGAGGCGCTCCGTTCACCTCCAGAAAATCCGCGATACGGGCAGCGTCCTCCACGTCTCCCGGGCGAACCTCCGGGCAGGGTTCACGGATGTGTTCCTTCCCCTCGACCGGGGCATTCTTTGATCGGCGTGATTTCCGGGCCAGGCGATTTTGCTCCGCCTCGTCAAGCAGCTCCCGGCGCCTTATCCTCGCAAGCACGCAATCCAGCGGATTGTGCATTCCTACCTCCACTCTTTCGGCAACGGTAGTTTGGAACACCGTCCTGTGTCCGGGCTTTGAGAAGAATGAGAGTTTTCACAGGGAAGGAGCGTATACGGATGTGTTCCGGTGAAACGCCCCCGGACGTATCGCAGGACCGAGACGATCTGATACCGAATCCGGGTGGATAGTTTGGTACTCGGCGGGAGTACGGAGTCGGGAAAGACGAATGCGGCTCTGGGAAGGAATAGAGCGGATTCGGTATGATCCCTCACCGGCGAGACTTCGACCGACAAACCACTGCACATTCAGAGGAAATTTCCTGATGCCTGAAACCTGATGCCAGGCTTGTGGAAGGGTCTATCCTTCCGCATGCCGCTATGATTTGGCGTCAGCCTTCCACGGCCCACAAAGACTCGGCGGGGAGACGGGC
>JBOHBL010000679.1:0-1080 GCA_050698295.1 Rubrobacteraceae bacterium
GGAGGGGAGGATATGAGAACTCCCGCAACCAGAGTATACAACCCGACTCGGACGGAACATCCCCCGGAGCACCGGGGCGTATCCCGCCGGTCGGTTATCGAGGCAGCGAAGGAGGCCGTGCCGGTCATTGATCTCGCCGACATGCTTTGCGGGCCGGGGAGGATGCGGCGGATAGGCCAAGAGTGGGCCGCCCGATGCCCACTCCCCGACCACGAAGACCGCTCGCCGTCTTTCACCGTGAACCCGGAGAAAAATCTTTTCTGGTGCTTCGGATGTCTCCGGGGCGGCGGCGTTATCGAGCTTGCCCGCTTCGCGTGGGAATTCGAGAAGAGCGAAGCTCCGATGGCGGCGGCGTATCTGCTCCGCCAGTTCGGGCATGAGATCCCGGCCCGGCCCGACTCGTGGTTTCGCAAGAACGCGAGACAGGCTTCGATGAGAGAGGCTATCCGCCGCCAGCGCGTCGAGGTTCTTCGTCGGCGACTCTTTCGCGTCGTGATACTGCCGCTCATCAAGGAATGGACGGACGCATCCGACCGCCGCGCCGAAGTCGAGGCGGCATGGAGGGATTTCCAGTCCGTCCCGGTGGAGACGCTTCTCAATCGCATCGAGGACGGAAGTTGAGGGGCGCGTCCACGATCCCGCCGGAGTGGTTCGGGGCTTCGGAGAACGGCGCGGAAAGCCGGGCGCGGAATCCCGAGTGGCCGGAGCTTTCGGAAAAGGCGTTGCACGGTTTGGCGGGCGAGATCGTCCGGGCCGTCGAGCCTCGCACCGAAGCGGACACCGCCGCCATACTCGCCAACACCCTGGCCGCGTTCGGTAACGCCATCGGGCGCGGGGCGTACCTTCGAGTCGGCCCGGCGAGACATTACCTAAACCTCTTCGTCTCGCTCGTCGGCGACACGTCGAAAAGCCGGAAGGGGAGTAGCTGGAATCCCACCGAAAACCTCTTCCACGCGGCGTGTCCCGAGTGGACGGAAGAGCGCATCCTGAACGGACTGTCGAGCGGCGAGGGACTCATCTATCAGGTACGCGACCGCCAGACCGGGGAGAACAAGGACGGCGAGAAGATAACGATAGACG
>JBOHBL010000680.1:0-7595 GCA_050698295.1 Rubrobacteraceae bacterium
GTCGTACTCGACGACGAACCTTCTCTCCTCGGCTGGATGCGCGACAGACTCGTGGCGGGCATCCAGCCGATGGTGGATCTCTCGCGCGAGAAGACTCGCGTCGGCAGGCGCGCGATGTGGGGGCGCGTCTCGGACATGATTTCGCAAGCGATGCTCATGGTCGCCGAAGAAGTCCCGGACCCGGCGCGATACGCCTCCGACGCGGAAGCTTTGATCTCGACTTTTCCCATTAAAGGCGACACGAAGTTCTTCGTCGTCGAGCGCAATGGCGAAAGACGAGCTTTCGTTACCCGCGCCATCTGTTGCCAGGCTTACAAATACCCCGAGTACGGGTACTGCGGAAGTTGCCCTATGCTGACCCAGGAGGAGCGCGAGCGGTTGGCCGTCGAGGCGATGGTCTCCGGGTAGGAAAGGAGCATGGGGACGCGCTACGTGTGTGAGGGCGCCGCGTCGTCACGCGCCTCCCTCGTCCCGGAGGTGGCGCGCGATCCAGACAGGTCCCGCCCGACTATCCCATAATGCTCGACGTGCCGCCAGAGATGACATCCAAAACGTTCTCCACCTGGGAGAGGCGACTTTTCGAGGGCCTCCTTGCTTCGCGCCCGGACCTGGCGAAACCTTTCGCCTCGAACGCGCCGGAGGCGCGCCGCTCTTCGCTTCACCGTCTCCTCCAGAGCTTCTTGATGGAGAACGTCGGCGGCGTGGCGGAACGCGCCGTGTGGAAGAACGGCGGCCTGCGCGTCCCGCTCCCGAACGGGAAAGCCCTCCACTACACTTTCTCGCGCCGGTACGTTTCGGGCCGCTTCGACGCAGTCGAGGGCGGCGAGCTTTTGCTCGCGGACGATAGCGAACCTGAGCGAATCGAAAGCCCGGCCCGCCTCCTCGGAATCCTTCGGGAGGCGGGGATTTTGACGGGGGATGCCATACGTTTCCGCTCGGAGGTCGAGGATAGCGCGGCGAACCACGCGCTCTCCCTCGTGGGCGCGCGGGCGTGGCGGCGCGAGCTTGCGGACGCGGCGAAGGGACTCGAAGCTACCTCTTCGCTTTCGCTGGCGCGGGCTTTGTCCGAACGCGACGCTTCCTTCGGCGTCCTCGCCTTTTTCGAGCAGCTCGTGGCGGACGGTCATCCGCTCCATCCTTGCGCGAAGCTGAAAGCGGGGATGGAGACCTCAGACATCACCCGCTTTTCGCCGGAGTGGGGAACGAGCTTCGATGCGCCGCTCGTGGCGGTTCGGCGGAGGGTTTGCCGCGAGGTCTCCGGGGTCAGGGAGGGCTTCGCGGGGTCGCTGCTTCGAGAACATCCTGGGGCCGGGCGGGTCTTCGAGAGGGCTTTGCGGAAGCTCGGCCTGGAGCCAGGAGATTTTGCGCCGATCCCCGTCCATCCGTGGCAACTGGAGAACACGCTGCCGGAGCTTTATGATGGCGCGGTTCGTCGTGGAGACGTCGTGCCTCTCCCGGGGGTCCGCATCCCCGTCCGGCCGTTGATGTCCTTCCGCTCGCTGGCGCCGGTCGGCGGCGGACACCACATAAAGACGGCCATAAACGTCCGGCTGACGAACGCGGTGCGTACCGTCTCCCCGAACTCGGTCGAGAACACCGCCGGGTTGTCGAAGGCTCTGCGTGGGATCCAGCACCGAAAAAACCGCTTCGTCGTCCTCGAAGAGAAGGCGGGAGCGTACTACGACCCGCCGGACGGAACGGTCGGGGAGGAGCGCGCCGTCTTATCGAGGAATCTCGCCGCGATCCTGCGCGAAGACCCGGAGGAGTACGCCGGTCCGGGAGAACTCACGATGCCCGCCGCGACCCTTCTCGCCCGGTCCCCGCTCGGCGGCCCCGTGATGGCGGAGGTGGTGTCGGAGTTCGCCGGAACGAATGCCATCCGCTGCGTCGAGAGCGCATCCATCGTCTTTTTTCGCCGTTATTGCGAAGTTTGCCTCCCCGGCTTCCTCACGATGATGAGCCGGTATGGGGTCGGGCTGGAAGGACATTTGCAAAACGCCATCCCGGTCTTCCGCTACGGAGAACCCGTCCGGATGCTCGTCCGCGACTTCGGCGGGGTGAGGATATTGCGAAAGCGGCTCCTCGCCCGCGGCCTCGATGTCGCCCTTTATCCCGGCTCGTCCATCCTCGCCGAAGACGAGGACGACCTCCGCTCCAAAGTCTTTTATCCGCTCTTCCTGAATCACCTGGGGGAACTCGTCGCCTGCCTCTCACGAACCCTCGATGCGGATGAGAGACGCTACTGGGAGGAAGCGGTCCGCGTTTGCCGGGGAGTGTATCGCGCTCTGAAAGAAGACTCCGCCGTTCGCGAACAGGCCGCCTCCGACGAACTCTCCCTCTTCGCCCCGACGATGCGTCTGAAGGCGCTCGCCACGATGCGGCTCCTCGGAAGCGTGACGGACTACGCCTACGCCGAAGTCCCGAACCCGCTGGCGGAGAGAGCATGAAGTCCCTCCAGACCACGGGCGCGAGCGTCGAGGCTCTCGGCTCCGAAGAGTTCCGGATCTTCCGTTTTCTGGAGACCGAAAGACCGGAGCTTGCCGCTCCTTTCTTGAAAGCCGTAGGCGCGGCGCGGCGGGACGTGACGGGGCGCCTGCTGGAGTGCGCGCTGCGCGAGGACCTCGGCGGCCTCGCTTCGAAGATCGAGGCGGACGGAGGCTTCGCGTCCCTGCCGCTCGGCACGGGCCGGCTCGTCTTCCGCGTGGCGGCCGTCCACGCTTTCCGGCGCTTCGCGGTCGAGGAGGTCCGGTTCGCGGGGGAGGATGAAGAGCGGAGAGTCGAGCGGCCCTCCGACCTCATCGCTCTCCTGAAAAACGCCGTTGACTCCACCCTCGCGTGGGACCTTTTGCAACGGGAGCTGGCGAACTCCGCCGCGAACCTCGCCCTCGCCCGCGCATTTTACGGGCAAAGGAAAGGACGTCTTCGCGAGCTTGCGGCGAGCCTCGGGGCGAGGGACGCGCTGGATCTCGCGCGGCGGGAGAGTCCGGCGCTCTTTTTCGAGGGGCTGTGCGTGGAGGGTCACAACCTGCATCCGTCCTCGAAGACGAAGACCGGCCTGGACCCCCGCGCCGTCCTCCGTCACTCCCCCGAGATGGATGGCGACGCTTCGCTTCGCCTGGTCGCCGTCCGCCGCGACCTCGCGGTGTCCGCGAGCGTGGACGGGAAGCCTTTCGACGAGGTCCTCTTCTCGCGGCTGCCCGGCGTCCGCGATAAAGCGGAGTCGGAGCTTGCGAAGGCGGGTCTACGCCCCAGGGATTACACGTTCGTCCTGGTCCATCCCTGGCAGTTCGAGAGGGTTTTGCCGGGGGTGTACGCCGGGGAGATCGCCCGTCGGGACGTGGTTCCGTTTCCTGGCGTCTCCGTCCCCGCGTCCTCGACCTCTTCGTTCAGGACGGTCCTTTTGCGCGACGCCGACCTCGCCGTGAAGGTCTCCGTCAGCAGCCGGATGACCTCGACGGTTCGCTCCATATCCGCCCAGACCGCGCGCAACGCGCCGGAGTTCACCCGCGTCATGGACGAGGCGCTGGCCCGTGAACCCGCCCTCGCCGAGTCCTTCGTCCCCATCCGCGAACTCGTCGGAGTCCACTTCGCTGGCGACGCCGAAGAGAAGCGACGTTCCCTATCGGCGGTGCTTCGGGAGGGGATGGAACACCACCTCTCTCCCGGAGACCTCCCCATCGTCGGATGCGCCCTTTACGCGGAGTCTCCCGTCACGGGAAAGAGCGTGCTTGCGGAGTTGATCGAGGCGTACCGACGCTCCACCGGCTCACCGTCTCTTGGACACGCGGCGTTTCGTTTTGTCTCGGAGTACGCCCGCATCGTAGTTCCCGGCTTTCTAACCATGATGAGCGTCTACGGCGTCGGTCTCGAAGGACACCTCCAGAATTGCGTGCCGGTCTTCGAGGACGGGCGGCCTGTTCGCCTCCTCTTCCGCGACTGGGGAGGGGCGAGGATCCACGCCGGAAGGCTCCGCGCGAGCGGCATCGAAGCGGACTTCGCCCCCTGCTCCCTCACCCCCACCGACTCGACCGGCGAGATGCGCCGCAAGGTCTTCTACACCGTCTTCCAGAACCACCTCGGGGAAGTCGTGCTTCAAACCGCGAAATACTCCGGCGTCCCGGAGAATGAACTGTGGCGGGAGATACGCCGCGCCTCCGAAGAAACCTTCCACCGCCTCGCCCTCCGCCCCGCCCTCGCCCGCCAAACCGCCTCCGACCGCGAAGCCCTCCTCGCCCCGATCACCCACCACAAAGCCCTCGCGACAATGCGCCTCCAGCCCGAACGGGGCGACATATACACCGAAGTCCCGAACTCGCTCCACGCCGCCTGAAAACGGTTCGCGCCGATTCTCCGAAAAGTGCATAATGCAATTCGTTCCCAATAGCAAGGAGGCGGCATGACGAGGAAAATCGAGTTGGCGGAGCGGGGGATCGTTCTTCCGCCGGAGATAGACGACGTTACGAGGCGCGATTTCCTCAAAGGCTCGGCGGGACTCCTCGTCCTCGGCGCCGCCGCGGACTACTCGGACTTCGGCGGCGACGCTTCGGGGAGGCAGTTCTATTACGACCTTGTGGATTTCCCGGTCGAGGCTTCGACCGATGAAATAGAAGGCTTCGGGTGTTGTGCCGGAAACTGCAATCTCGAAGTCCTCTCGGCGGTGGAGCCGGATCTCATAATCGGGTGGGACTATATGTTCGAGGGAGCTTACGGACAGATTTCGCGGATAGCTCCCTCTGTCGGCATCTCACCCTACAACGGCCCGGATTGGATAGAAGCCGGCAGGAACATTGCCGAGGCTTTGGGGAGAGTCGAACAACATGAAAGCTGGCTGGAAGAGTGGCGGGGGCGGATAGAGAGCCTCCGTTCCAGTTTCGGAGACCCGGCTGAGAAGCAGATCACCATCGTGAACGCCTCCGACCCGGCGGCCCTCACTTTCCTGACCGCCGAGAACTCGCAGGAGGGCAGCATCGCCTCCGCGGCCGGGTTCCGGCTCACAGAGTTGCCCGACGGCGCGGGAGAGGGGGGTGAGATCAGCCAGGAATTGATCCCCGCCCTCGACGCGAATGCGATCTTCGTGACCACGAACTTCTTCGCGCCCGAGGACTACGACCGTTTCCTCGACGAGACTTACGGGGCGAACCCGCTCTGGGAGGAACTCGAGGCCGTCAGAAACGAGATGGTTTTCCCGGTGGACACCTTCTTCTGGACCAACGGCGGGCCGAGCGTGAACACGCAGGTGATCCTGCCGGACATGTTCGGAGCCGTCTTCGAGGGCCGGGCGCCGAGGTCGGCGTGATCCGTGGGTACCCGACCGCCTCGCCAAGCGGCGGTGCGGACTTCCTGGAGCGAAGGTCTGGGGCGGCGGGAGGGCAACCCTCTCGGCGTCGAGGTTCGGCGCTTCGGCGACACCACGGCATTCGTCGCGCGCGGCACGGACGACCCTTATCGCAACCGCATCATGCGCGTGGCGGCGGATCACACGTCTTGTCTGGAGGAGGCCGTTTCTTGGCGCCGAAGCCAAGGTGTGGAGTGCCGGGTCGAAGTCGTACCGCATCTTGCGGACGAGGGGCGGATCATCGAGAAGGGGAGGCATGCGGATCTCGTGAATGGACACGGCCTTTACCGCAAACTCCACGACCGCCGGTTCGGGGGGACGGCGGCGTGAGCGTGGGCGGAAATTTTTGCCGGACACGCCGTCGTCCCCCATGCCCGGTCTCGTCCATTTCACGACGCTTCGCGGCGGGTGGAGAAGCGTCCGCATCCCACCCCATGGCTGTCGAGCGCATCGTCGCGGACGGGGAGCGGGATGTTCCCGGGGATTCATTGCGCGCCGATGAGGCGGTCGAGCGGATCCCGGTGGTTTCGAGATTTTTTCGTCCCTCCCGCCCGAGGAAGCCTCGTAGCCCCACCCTCCGCGAAAACCTTATAAACTTGCCGCCGATGTCGTCGCATTATCGGAGGAGGGCGCTTATGGAAGCGAACAAAGAAGTCAAACTTTGCTCGGTCGTGTCGAGTGAGTCCGGCGACGATCCCATCGGCTCCGCGACCCCCTTCGAGAAGTGCCTCATGGTGGAGGTTTCGCCTCCGTATCAACGTAACGCCCTCGACTCGCGGCGCTTCCCGAAGGGACTCGCGGAGGTCGTGGACGGCGCGATGGACGGCGGCTCCATCCAGAAATTCGGCGCGTTCATGCCCGACCGCGAACATTCGGAGAAGGGATGCGCCCGCGTCCTCTTCTTCCGCCGCCCCGAAGGCGATGCGTTTTCTTCTTTCGAGAAGGATGATCTCCTTGCGCCGAACGACGACCTCGCGCCCGTGGTCGAAGCCCTCCTTTCGGGAAACGAGTTCCCGGAGAAATACCGCCGGGACTCGTCGGGTGTCCGCGAAATCTTCGTATGCACGCACAACAACCGAGATGTTTGCTGCGGGAAGTTCGGCGACCCGGTTTACAAAGAGCTTCGGAGGAAGTGCGCCGACGACACTTTACGCGTGTGGCGGGCGAGCCACATCGGCGGCCACCGCTTCGCCCCGACCCTTATAGATTTCCCTTCCGGCATGTGGTGGGGACACCTCGGGCGCGAGGAGGCGGCCTCTCTCGTGCGGCGGGACGCGCCTTTCGCGAATTTCCGAAACAAGTACCGCGGATGGTCCGGCCTCGGGAGCAACTTCGAGCAGATCGCCGAGCGGGAAATACTCGCCGAGACCGGCTGGAGGTGGGCGGATTTTCCGAGGCAAGGCGAACTCCTCTCGGTCAACGAGGATGAAACCCTCGCCGAAGTCCGCATGGATTTCGAAGACCCCAAAGCCCGCGAAGGCGGCTCGTACCATGCCTCCATCGAAGCGTCCGACAGCGTCATGACCCTCGGAAGCTCCGGCACGGATCCGCTGGAGGAGGTCACCCAGTACCGCGTCAGCCGCCTGGAGCGCGTGTAGCACGGAAGTCGCTTTGTTTGGGGAGGAGCAGTATTTGTCTTTCCCACTCCTCCGCGGCGAAGCCGCCCGCGACCCACTTGACCCAGATCACTGACCCAGATCACATCCCGCTTGAAGAACCTTCTCCCCTGGTGTACTTTGCAACCATTGGCTAATGAGAATCATTAGCATACAAAAATGAAGACGTGGTCGAGAGGAGGACTGGGATGGACAAAGCGGTGATATTGGTTGGCACGGAGACGGGGATGGCGGAGGACATTGCGGACGAGTTGGCTGAGGCGTTTTCCGAGGTGGGGATCGAGGCGGAGATCCACGACATGGAGGACGTCGAGCCGGATGTCATTGACGGCGACAAGGCGCTCGTCATGCGCACGGCGACGCACGGCGACGGCGAGCTTCCGGACAACTCCACCGAATTTTACGAGGCCGTCGAGGACGAAAGCCCGGATTACAGCGGCGTCTCTTTCGCGGTTCTCGGGCTCGGCGACAGCGCGTACGCGGATTTCTGCGAGGCCGGGAAAATCTGGAGCGGCTTCCTCGCCGGACTCGGGGCGAAGGAGGTCGTCGAGAGGTACGAGATAGACGGGTACCCGGACGACGACGACATCGAGGGCGCCCGCGAGTGGGCATCCGAGGCGGCGGAGAAGTTCGCCGAACTCGTC
>JBOHBL010000681.1:0-4063 GCA_050698295.1 Rubrobacteraceae bacterium
GCTACGTCGTGCGTTCGCTGGAAGCCGCGCAGTGGGCCTTCGACAAAAGCGACTCCTTCGAGGAAGGAGCCCTCCTCGCCGTCAACCTCGGCGACGACGCCGACACCACCGGAGCCGTCTACGGACAACTCGCGGGAGCGTTTTACGGGGAGTCGGCCATACCGGAGCGCTGGCGCGAAAAACTGACCTTCCGGGAGAAGATCGAAGCCTTCGCCGACAGCCTCTTCCGACTCTCGAAAAGATGATGCGGGTCCGACCGGGTCAAACCGTGAGCTGGTGTCCCTCTTTTTCGTAGCGAGCGGCCATCTCTTCGAGGGTGGCGGGCGCGTAGTCTCCGGCGTGTCCGGCCTGACCGAAGGCTTCCATGCGCGCTTTGACAACCTGCTTCATCGCTTCGCGGGAAGGCTTGAGGTAGTAGCGCGGGTCGAACTCGCCCGGCTTTTGGGCAAACGCCTTGCGGATGGCTCCGGTGGCGGCGAGTCGAAGGTCGGTGTCGACGTTGACCTTTCTTACCCCGTGCTTTATTCCCTCCTGGATCTCGCGCACCGGGACGCCCCACGTCGGGCGGATCTCACCTCCATGTTCGTTGATAATGTCCACCAACTCTTTCGGCACGCTCGATGAGCCGTGCATCACGAGGTGGGTCGTCGGGAGTTTCTTGTTTATCTCCTCGATGATGCTCATCGCGAGGACTTCCCGATCCGGCTCTTTGGTGAACTTGTACGCTCCGTGGCTCGTCCCGATGGCGACAGCCAATGCGTCCACACCCGTCCTCTCGACGAACTCGACGGCTTGATCCGGATCGGTCAAACTCACCTCTCCGCTTCCATGCCCATCCTCGATGCCGCCTAAAGTGCCGAGCTCCCCCTCGACGGTCACTCCCCTCTCGTGGGCCATCTCTACGACCTCTCTCGTGACGCGGACGTTGTAATCGAAGTCCGCCGGGGTCTTTCCGTCCTCCTCCAGAGAGCCGTCCATCATCACGCTCGTGAATCCGAGTTCGATGGCGCTTTCGCAGGTCTCGGGGCCGTTGCCGTGGTCCTGATGGAGCGCGACCGGGATGTCGGGGTACACCTCGGTGGCGGCGAGCATGAGATGGTAGAGGAAGCGGTCGTTGGCGTACTTCCTCGCTCCCCGGCTCGCCTGGATGATGACCGGCGAGTTCGTCTCGTTCGCGGCCTCCATTATGGCCTGAACCTGTTCGAGGTTGTTTGCATTGAACGCCCCGACGCCGTAGCCGCCTTTCGCGGCTTCATCGAGAAGCTGTCGCATCGTTACGAGTGGCAAGGCTCATCTCCTCTTCTCTGGTTTCACGAAGTTTTCCGAGCGACACAGTATAGGGAGATGTCCCGGACGAGACAAATGAAACGCCCCCCGCGAGAGGAGGCGCTTGAGATCTTGAGGAAGAGCCGGTCATGCTATGCGATATTCACGCCCACGCGCTCGGCCTGGACGACCATGCGTTCACTCCACCCCGGACCGACACAGGTTTGCAAGGAAACCATGTTCTTGCCCGCCACCGGCTCGGTGACCCACGTCTCCGTCGGCATGACGGTCATGATGTTCGTTACCTCGTAGAAGTACTCGGTGCCGTTGGCGTCGGAGAGGATGACCTCGTCTCCGTAGGTCACGGTGGGAAGGGCCGCGAAATGCTGCCAGCTTCCAGTTCCCTGGTAACCGTAGACATGCGAGGCTATGTACGTGTTCGCGTTCGGCTGCCACGGGAAGCCGGTCTCGGTGATCTTGCCCGCCCCATTCATGAGGGTGCCCTCGTCGGTGGCGTTGGCGATGTAATCGCCGTAAAGCCCCATCTTCGGCACGGTCAAATAGAGGTCCGTGGTTCCGGGGTCGGGGGCGTCTTCCTCGTCCGCGGACTCCTCCGGGCCGGAGGAGAGCGTGATGCCCACGGAGCTGCCCTCTTCCACCTCGACGTCGGGCAGGGGATCCTGCAAGAACACCCCGTCTTTGTCGTAGTCGTCGTTCGGCTCCCGCTTCACCTCGCCAAGCTCGAGACCGTTGTTCTCGAGCATCTCCTCGGCCTCCTGCTCGGTCGCGTTGTAGGGGATGTCCGGAACCCGAACGACGGCGGGTTCGTCGGAAGCCTCCTCCTCGGCCTTCACATCCTCAACGGCCTCCGGCGCTCGCGCGACCGTCGGGGTCTCGGGACGCTGGACGAGATCCCCGCCGCTTTCGCGTTCGCCCGCGAGCCGCTCGGCGGGGTTGACGCCGAAAAACATCAGCCCGCTCAGAATAAGAATTACCAGCGATACGAAGACCGTGAAGCCCGCCTGTTGTCTTCTCTTTTTGTACTTCAACCTGTTTGATCTGCTATATCTCTCACCCATGCCGAACAGTCTATCAGCCAGCATAACGTTCTTGTAGGGAGGTGTACGGAAAATATCGAATATTTAAGAAACTTTTAAGTTTTGCGAACTCATGACTTGCGTACACTTGTTTCGAGAGGTGATCGCCGAGTGGCTGGAGACGTTTTGAAAGTGGGCTTCTGGAGGCGGTGGGAGGGATTTTCCGGCAGGATAAGATAGTATATGTGCCGTTGCCCCATCAACTCGCCGGAGAGCAAGCAGCGTTTGGAAGAGTCGCTCGCGACGCTGGGAGAGCTTGTGTCCTGTGCAAGGGAGTCAAAGGAGAAACCCGCGGAAACAGAAGAGGCGCGCAATTGAACCACGAAAAAACCGAAAGCCGAAAAACGAACTCCTCCACGCTCCTGGCGCGAGGTCTCAAAAAGAGCTACAAAGACTTCGAGGCCGTCAGGGGCGTGGACTTCGAGGTGAGGCGGGGGGAATGTTTCGGGTTCCTCGGGCCGAACGGGGCGGGGAAGACCACGGCCATGAAGATGATCTACGGCGCCGCCATCCCCACGAGCGGCGAACTCTCCGTGGTGGGCCTCGACGTGAAAAAAGACATACGCGGGGTAAAACGCCGCATCGGCGTCGTCCCGCAGGAGAACAACCTTGATGAGGAACTGATGGTCCGGCAGAACCTCCTCGTCTACGGACGCTACTTCGACCTCTCGAAAAAGACGATCACCCAAAGGGCCGATTCACTCCTCGACTTCGTCCAGCTCTCGGAGAAAGCGAACGCGAAGGTCAACGAGCTTTCGGGAGGCATGAAACGCCGGCTCCTCATCGCGCGCTCCCTCATCAACGACCCGGAGCTCGTGGTTCTGGATGAACCCACGACCGGCCTCGACCCGCAGGCGCGGCATCTGGTGTGGGAGAAGCTGAGGCAGTTGAAAAACGAAGGAACCACGCTCATCCTCACCACGCACTACATGGACGAGGCGGCGCAGTTGTGCGACCGGCTCGTCATCATGGACAAGGGTGAGATCATCACCGAAGGCAAACCGCGCGACCTCATCAAGGAAAACACCAGCCCGGAGGTGCTGGAGTTCCGTCCGCGACCCGACAGCCTCGAAACGCTGCGAGACCTCCTCGAAAAAGAGGCCGAGCACGTCGAGCGGAGCGCGGACCTGTTGCTCGCCTACACCCACGACTCCGACGATTTGATGCGAACCGTCAGAAAGTCGGAGATACCGTTGGAGAACACTCTGTACAGGCCGGCGGGGCTCGAAGACGTGTTCTTGCGGCTCACGGGGAGGAGTTTGATTGAATAAAATACACATCCCGTCTTTGCGTGGGGCGTTCCGGGTTTGGCAGCGCGACCTGACGATCTTCCGCAAGTTCTGGAAGCCCGCGCTCTTCCCGAATTTCATCGAACCGTTTTTCTACCTCGCCGCGCTCGGACTCGGGCTCGGGGCATTCGTCCAGGACATAAACGGCGAGGATTATTTGTTCTACATCGCGCCGGGACTGCTCGCGAGCAACGCCATGTTCGCCGCGTCGTTCGAGGCCACCTTCAACACCTTCGTCAAGCTCAAGATCCACAACATCTACGACGCCATCATCTCCACGCCCGTCAACGCCGAGGACATCGTCGCCGGGGAATATCTGTGGGCCGGGACCCGCGCCGCGCTCTACGGGAGTGCGTTCCTCATAGTCCTCACCGCGCTCGGTCTCGTGAGCTCGTGGTGGGCGTTGTTGCT
>JBOHBL010000682.1:0-1141 GCA_050698295.1 Rubrobacteraceae bacterium
CCCTTCGACGCTTTCGCGCGCGACCTCCGGAACCATACGACCATCCTCGCGAGCCGGGCGAGCAACGGCGCGGCGGCGAGCGGCGGCTCTTCCGGCGTGTCCTTGACTTCGATCTCCGACGACGGCCGCTTCGTCGCCTTTGACTCCGACGACACCAACCTCCACCCCGACGATGCCGACACAATCTCCGACGTCTTCGTACGCGATATGCAGGAGAACACGACCACGCTCGCCAGCCGGGCGAGCGGCGCCGGCGGCGCAAAAGGGAACTCCGACTCGGACTTCCCCTCGCTCTCCGGCGATGGAAGCCACGTCGCCTTCGAGTCCTCCGCCGACAACCTCCATCCCGACGACAACGACACCGACTTCGACGTCTTCCTCCGCGCCCTCGACGCGCCGCCGGACACCCCGCTCGACACCACCATCACCGCCGGCCCCGAAGGCGCGACGAGCGAAAACCAGCCGACCTTCGAGTTCGAATCGAACGAGCCGGACTCCACCTTCGAGTGCCGCCTCGACTCCACCGACGAGGCCCACTTCGATCCCTGCCGCTCCCCACTCAAAACCGGGCGCCTCGCCGAGGGTGAACACACCTTCGAAGTCCGCGCCATAGACCCCTCGGGCAACGCCGACCAAAGCCCCGCCTCCCGCGCCTTCACCGTGGACACAGTCGAAGACCCGGATCCGAATCCTCGCGGCTGCACCATAACCGGCACCGAAGGCGACGACGTTCTGCGCGGCACCCCCGGACGAGATGTGATCTGCGGCCTCGGCGGCAACGACACCATCCGCGGCCTCGGCGGAAACGACGTGATCTACGGCGACGCTGGAAACGACCGCATCTTCGGCCAGGGCGGCAACGACCGCCTCAAAGCCAAAGACGGCGTGCGCGGCAACGACCTGGCCAACGGCGGGTCTGGCCGCGACCGCTGCGCGGCGGACCCGAGAGACCGGAGGGTGAGCTGTCCATAGGCGAGGACAGGTTGTAAAATGCGGGAGGATTGAGGAAAGGAAAGCTCATGGAGACGAGTACGTTCTGTCCCGCTTGCGGCAGCGACTTCCCCGAGGAGGCGACCTCCTGTCCCGGTTGCGGGAAGTCTGACGAGGAGATACGGGATACCATCAAGAACGTCCGGGCCGT
>JBOHBL010000683.1:0-6997 GCA_050698295.1 Rubrobacteraceae bacterium
GGCCAGTCCTCCAACGACGTCATCCCGACGGCTATTCACCTCTCGGCGTTAATTTCCATAAATGAAGACCTCCTTCCGGCTCTCGAAAGGATGCAAAGTGCTCTCGAAGGAAAAGCTTCGGAGTTCGACGGTGTCGTCAAAACCGGACGGACGCATCTTCAGGACGCCACCCCGATCCGTCTGGGGCAGGAATTCCGCGGCTACGCCGGCCAGATCGAGCGCGGAATACAAAGAGTCGAGAAAGCCGCCTCCGACCTCTCCGAACTCGCCCTCGGCGGGACGGCGGTCGGCACCGGCGTGAACACCCATCCCGAGTTCGCGAGCAAAGTGTGCGAAAAGCTCTCATCCCGCTTCGGCGTTGAGGTGAGAGAAACGGAGAACCACTTCCAGGCGCAGAGCGCGATGGACGCCGCCGTGTTCGCGAGCGGCGCTTTAAAAACCGTCGCGGCGAGCTTCCTCAAAATAGCCAACGACCTCCGTTTCCTCGGGGCCGGGCCTCGGGCGAACCTCGCCGAAATAGCGTTGCCCGAAGTACAGCCCGGCTCCTCCATAATGCCCGGAAAGGTGAACCCCGTAATAGCCGAGAGCGCGGCGATGGTCGCGGCTCAAGTCATCGGCAACGACGCGACGGTGGCGTACGCCGGGGCGAGCGGGAACTTCGAGCTAAACGTCATGCTTCCGGTGCTCGCCCACAACCTCCTCCAGTCCATATCTCTCCTTTCCACCACCGCCGACAACCTCACCGGGCAGTGCATCGTCGGTCTCGAAGCCACCGAGCGCGGCCCCGCCCTCGTCGAGCGGGGGCTCATGCTCGCCACCGCGCTCGCGCCGGAGATCGGCTACGACAAAGCCGCCGACATCTCCAAAGAGGCGTACAAAAGCGGAAAGACCATCCGAGAAGTCGCCCGCGAAAAGACCGACCTTTCGGAAGAAGAGTTGGACAAATTGCTAGACGCTCGGAAGATGACGGAGGTTTAGAGGTTGTCTCGACGTTGGTCGCAGCCGTCGTTGGATTTATGGTCTTTCGTTGGGGAGGACGAATCTTCTCCCGCGCTTCATCTGGGACCGAATCCAGACTTCGGAAGGTATTGCGATCCTTATAGGCCGGTCAAGGGCGTTGATCGGCCTAGCAGCGACGCTATCGCGGCGGGCAAGAATACCTACGTCTACGATGCGCACACCTACCATACGAAGGTCCCTCCCGAGGGAATCGAAGTGCTGATCGAACACTACACGAGGCCCGGCGATACGATCCTGGATCCGTTCTGTGGCTCGGGAATGACAGGGATAGCCGCTTCGCACACCGGGCGGAAGGCGCTATTGAGCGACCTTTCGCCTGCGGCGATATTTATCGCGTACAACCTGAACACACCTATCAAAGCCGAGCACTATCTGGAAGCGGTCGACAACATTCTTGAGTCGTCTTCGGGGTTGGAATCCATTTTATATGGCACTCATTGCCGGGAGTGCGGCGCATTGACCGATATGCTGTACATGGTCTGGAGCTATGGCCTGTTGTGCAAATACTGTGGCACGGAGTTCGTTCTTTGGGACGTTGCTCGTGACGAGAAACCTCGCGTTCGCGATTCTAAGATAAAGACGGAGTTCGAGTGTCCCCACTGCGATAAGCGATTGATAAAGCGGACTCTTCGCAGAACCCGTCGCTATCCCGTACTGGTCGGTTACAAGTGTTGCGCGGGAGGAACAAAAGAAGCCACCGCGCCTCTGGACGACTTCGACCGGAGCAAACTGGCGGAGATAAAGGCAAATGGTGGTCGCCATGAACTGTGGTATCCGACGGATGCCTTCCCACCTGGCGTAAACACGCGACAGCCTATTTCCGCCGGGATCACGACACTCGACAAGGCTTATACGCCGCGGGCGCTGTGGGCTATGGCTCACCTGTGGGAGTTGGCTTCGAGCTGGCCCGATGAAAAGGTGAGGTATAAGCTGCTTTTCACGCTCACTTCGCTCTATCGGCGAGTCACGGTGTTCTCGGAGTTTCGCTTTTGGGGGGGGAGCGGTAACACGGCCAACTACAACGTGCCGGCGATCACCAACGAGCAGAACGTCTTCCGAGCGTTCGCGCGCAAGGCAAAGACCATCGCCTGGTATTTCGAGAGCGTCTCTCATGTGCGGTGGGGCGATGTCAGTGTGAGTACGCAGTCCGCCTGCGCTCTTCCTCAACTTCCAGATAAGTCCGTTGATTACGTATTTACGGACCCTCCGTTCGGCGGCAACATCAACTACTCGGAGATGAACTTCTTGTGGGAGAGTTGGCTGGGCGTCCATACGGACAACTCTCAAGAAGCCATAGTCAACCGGGTACAAGGGAAAGACTTGAATAAGTACGGAGATCTCCTCACCGAATCATTCACGGAGGTCCATCGCGTGCTGAAGGACCGCGGCTGGCTCACCGTCGTGTTTCACAACTCCTCCAGACAAGTATGGAATGCTCTGCAAAGCGCGATCGAACAAGCGGGATTTATGGTCGAGGGCACGCGGACTTTTAACAAGAAGCACGGAACATTCAAACAGTTTGTTTCCGAGAATGCCGTCGGTTTCGATCTGGTCCTCCATTGCCGCAAGTCAGTTCGTTCCCGGTCTTCTCGAAAGGTCGGTTCATCAACCTCGGAGGTCGTCGCGTTCGTCCATAAAGAGCTGGAGCAACGTCCCTCCGATTACGTAATTCGCTACCTTCACGTGAACCGGGAGAACGAGTTCGATTTCAGACGACTCTATGCCAACTGGCTGGCGGATGTGCTTCCCAGAACTAACGTCAGTCTGAGCTTCGAGGAGTTTCGGACTCTGGCTCGCGAGACGATATCGCAAATGGGCGGATCTGGATGAGGCGTCCCGCAACACTATTCGCATTCTCTGAAGAAGAGCGGAAACGGGCGCATGCGCTCCTCGGCACGCTCGTCGCTTCCATGATGGGACGCAAGCTGGAAGAAGAGGACTGGGCTGAAGTTTACTGCAAAGCGAAGAACATCCCGCTTCGCGGCTGGAGCAACCTCGATATCGACGTGGTGAATGAAAATCTCGGCGTCGAACACAAAATGCTCAAGCGCAAGTCGAATGTGGATCTGATCGGCTTTTGTGGTGAGACTTTGATGCATCCGTCCGCTACCCGCTCGATCCGAGTGCCGCCAGCCGATGCCGACCCGGAGTCGGCCATGGTTGATATCCTCACTCAGTATGCGGAGTTGATCGAAGCTCGCCGGGAGAAGGTGCGGGAACAGTCAGAGATTGATAACGAACCCGACATGCGAACCGGATGGCTGCTTTGGCAGGACAGCTTACGGCAGTTTCTCTATTTCGAGGAGGAGATGATTGCCCCCGATCCCGCAGACTACTTCGCCGAGTGGCACAGCAGGCGTGGCGGCGGCGGTCGAAAGCCAAGTACGAGCCTTTGGATTTACGAGAAAGACACGGGCAAGAAACGGTACTCCGTAACCACGGAAGCGGGCGCCAAGATACAGCCGTATTTCGACGTGCCACCACCCAACGACCCGAACCTGTATCTGTTCACCGTCATCGGAGAAGTGATCGAAGCCGGCTTGGTGAGGGTCTGGATTTCGGAGGCCACGGCGAGGGAGTTGGAAAGGCTTCTCGGAGAGTTGAATATCGAAACCATAAGTCGAAGCATCGGTGAAGCCGCAGCAGCTATCTCCAAAACAGAAGAAGGCGTCCTCGTAACAGCAACAGAGCCAGCCCGAGAAGTATTCGTCGCGGAGTCAGCGTATGAAGCCTTGCGTAATACGATTCCCGGAGTTAGCGACGAACATAGCTTTCAACTCCTGGCGCAGTACCTCCGGACACGATCGTAGGTCGAGAACTTTATCGGCAGCACATCATGAACCTGACAGCTACGATCCTGATTTTCGAAACCGTCTACGACAAAGCCGCCGACATCTCCAAAGAAGCGTACAAAAGCGGAAAGACCATCCGAGAAGTCGCCCGCGAAAAGACCGACCTTTCGGAAGAGCGGCTCGACGAGCTTCTCGATGCGCGGAAGATGACGGAGGCATAGAAACAATGAAAGGGACACGGCATGCCTCTGTATAGTATTGGAGAGCAGCAAAAAGGCTTGGACCTGATCCAACCGAGTACCTTCGTGGAAGTGGGAATGCAAGAGCGGCGGGATCTGCAAGTGCTGTTGCGCGACAACCCCTCGGTTATCGGGTCTGATCTGTTCGTCTTCGCGGAGGAGTTCAGCAACTGGCAGGAAAGTTCGCGGCGCATAGACTTGTTGGCGATGGATCGCGACGCAAACTTGATCGTCATAGAGTTGAAGCAGGTCGAAGAAGGTGGGCATATGGAGTTGCAAGCGATCCGCTATGCCGCGATGGTCTCTGCCATGGACTTTGAGGCCGTCGTGAAAGCCTACGAAAAGCTACTTGCCGACCCCAAGGTTTCCGAGAAGCGCGGCAATACCCCGGCGGTAGCTCGTCAAGCCCTGCTGAACTTTCTCGACGCCGCGAGCGCGGAAGAGGTTGCCGTAAGTAGCGCACCGCGCGTCATCTTGATGTCGCCAAGTTTTTCTAAAGAGATCACCACGACGGTGCTGTGGCTCAACGATCAGGGTCTGGACATCAGGTGCCTGGAAGTAAAGCCATACAAACTGGACGAGAAGTTGTACTTGGACGTAGAGCAGGTGATCCCTTTGCCGTCAGCCGAAGCATACATCATCCAACAACGCGAGAAAGTTTCCAAAGCGGAGGGCCAGGCCAAAGCCAAGCGCAGGGAGAGGAGTCTCTCGATCTTGGTCAACCAAGACATCTTGGAGCCCGACACACGTCTCTATCTCATCAAACCGCCGAGACCAGACCTGGAGGTGCATGAAGAGGCGAAGCATGCGACGTTCGTCGGTGAGGGAAAAGCGAGATGGGATCACGACGGCGAGACTTACCCGCTTAGCGCGCTCTGCAAGAAGATGTGCGAGGAGTTCGGTGGCGAGGTGGGCTCCGGAGCCTTTCCCGGCCCCGACTTCTGGGCTATTGGGGGAGAAAAGATTCCCCTGAGTGAACGCGCGCGTAATCTGGGGTCTACCGAGGATAACAAGAGCCATGAATGAGATGGAAGCTCGGTTCAACGACGCATTCTCGAACTGGAGCATTCGTCTCCCTCCCGAAGACGTTGCCGCTCGGCGGCGGGGCAAGATCGTCGAGGCGGGGTGGGCGATATGGTATTTATTCGGTTCGGACGAGAGAGGCGAGTACCTCGACTACTACGCCTCGCACCGGATGACCGAGGACAGACACGTTCGGATCCACGCCAACGGTCATATGGAAGACTTGCCCGCGATCGCCGGGATGAGGATGGCTTCTCAGGATCCGGAAGAAGATGCCCGGTTGGAAGCCGAACATCTGGCCGAGAACCAACGCATTGCCAAAATGCTGGAGGCCAAAGGGTTCGGAATCGAAGGCGATGAACCCGGCGGCGTTCAGATCAACCGGTTTCTTCGCATAAGCGAGCCGAGAGATTAAAGGAGTGCGTGTTTGACCATGGAGGTCCGAGCCACGAGCCATAAAACCGCGACGGCGAGAGCGCGACGGGTACAATCGAGATTACTTACGGCGATCAAAAGGAGTGCGCGATGGACACACCGAGCGTCAAAGAGGAAGCCAGACGTCTGATCGAGGCTTTGCCTGATGACTCGACTTGGGAGGATCTCATGCACCGGATCTACGTTCGCCAGGCTATCGAAGCGGGCTTTGAGGACAGCGAGGCGGGGCGGGTCGTGGACGTGGAAGAGGTTCGTTCCAGGTTTGACCTGCCGGAGTGAGAGTCAACTGGACAGAGACGGCCATCGAACATCTGTCCGGCATTCAGGCGTACGTCGCGCAAAACTCGCCAGCCTATGCTCGAAGAATCGTAGATAGGCTGACGCGACGGTCGCGGCAGATCGCGCAGTTCCCATATTCAGGGCGCGCGGTGCCGGAGTTGGATCTACCACAAGTCCGGGAGGTCCTCGAAGGGCCGTACCGAATCATCTATCGCATACGTCCGGATCAGATCGATGTACTCGCGGTGATCCACAGCGCTCAACAAACACCCTGGAATCAGTGAGAGAGCCAGGGTACTCGGACGTTTACTCGCCGAGCAAGGACTCATGCTCGCCACCGCCGTCGCTCTCGAAATCGGCTACGACAAAGCCGCCGACATCTCCAAAGAAGCGTACAAAACAGACAAAACCATCCGCGAGGTCGCTCGCGAAAACACCGATCTTTCCGAGGAGCAACTAAACACGCTTCTCGATGCGAGGAAGATGACGGAGGTTTGATCCCATCGGCGCTCCATGATATACATCGCTAATATACATCGGAGAGTGGTATATGGAGCGAACACAAATTTACCTCACCGAAGAAGAGCGAAAGGCTTTGGCGGCCATAGCGGATCGAACCGGGCGGAAGATGAGCGCGCTCATCCGTGAGGCGGTTGACGAGTTCATCGAGCGGCGTCGGGAGGAAGGTCGGCTCGAAGCGCTTCAAAGCGCGCGTGGCATATGGAGGGACCGCGACGACCTCCCTGACTTCGGGGCTTTGCGCCGGGAGTTCGACGAGCGCGATTCGACGACCGTATAGAGAAAATGTCCGGGCGTTTGCTTCTCGACACTGATTTGATCATCGAGTATCTTCGCGATCGACCAAAGGCGGTGGAGTACGTGGAGGATCTCGAATCCGACCTATTGGTTTCGGTCATCTCGGTCGCCGAGTTGTATGCGGGGGTCAAAGAGGAAAAGGGAAGAAGAGGCTCTCGAGAGATTCCTCACGGCGTTCGAGGTTTTGCCCGTAACGGAAGGCATGGCGCGGCTTGGAGGAAGTTATCGGCGGGAATACGGGCCGAGCCGCGGCACCGGGCTCGCCGACGCTCTGATTGCCGCCACCGTCGAGAGTCACGGTGTGGAATTCGCGTCGTTTAACCGCAAGCTCTTTCCGATGATTTCCCGGTTCGTAGCGCCGTATGAACGATGAGGTAGCGTTTCGGTGAGGAC
>JBOHBL010000684.1:0-2921 GCA_050698295.1 Rubrobacteraceae bacterium
TGCGGAATCCGGGCGAGAAAGACCGGGAGTCGGGAAAAGACGAATACGGCTTTCAACTTCCGCACCTGCGAACTGTGGAACTCTCCATCCGGATTCGGTGTCAAAGCGGAAGCGCCCCCTCGATCACGCCGGTCGGCAATGACACCCTGAGCAGTTCGTAGAATAGATAGAAAAGAAGCGCGCTCACACCCACCGGGATCAAAGCTAGAGGCAATGGGTTGCGGACCTCCGCCAAAAGGAGCGTGGCGAAGAGGAACAGCACGGTCGCAAGGATGAAGCCGAGCGGTTCGAGAAGCGCCGAGTAAACGAGGAGCAAAACCAGAACCCCCGCCACCCGCAGAGCATTTCCTCCTGTGGGAAGATCTTCTCCGCTACCGGGAGTCGCCAACTGAATCACGGCCAGCCCTGCGAGTCCCGCCGCCACGAGGCGAGGAAAGGCGGCGGCTCCGGGGTCGTTGGCCTCCGCCGGGGGCGGGAACCCGAAGGTGACCACGAACGCGGAGACCGCGAGTAAAAGGGCGAGCGCGGCGGGGATGATGGGAGTCAGGCGTTCTCTCATTGCTGCTCGGCGAGGTCGAGTTCGTTGACGAGCCGGCCGAAGCGTTCGTACTCGGCGGCCATGTACTCGTCGAATTCCCCGGCGGGCCTGTATTCGAGGCCGAAGCCCTGCTCCTCCATGAAGCCCTGGAAATCGTCCGTCTCGTAGGCTTCGCGGAAGCACTCGTTGAGGGTTTCGACCACTCCGTCGGGCGTCTCGGTCGGCACGATGAGTCCTCGCCAGGCCCCCGAGTTCCAGTCTATTCCCTCTTCCTGAAGCGTCGGCGTGTCCGGCAGGATGGAGAGTCTTTCCTCCCCCATGCTGACGAGCGGTCTGAGTTCCCCGGACTCTATCTGCGGGAAGGCTTCGACCGCGCTGGCGGAGGTCGCGTCCACGTTGCCGCCGAGAAGCGCGGCTATCGCGGGGGCCGCCCCGTCGAAGGGAACGTTCGTCATCGGCGGGACGCCCGCCTCCTCGGCCATCCCGGCGTAGGCGATCTGCCAGATGGAGCCGACGCCGCTGGTCCCGACCTGGAGAGATTCTCCCTCCTCGGCGGCGGAGAGGAAGTCGTCGAGGGTCTCGTAAGGCGAGTCCGCCGCGACGGTTATCGCCGCCGGATCTATGTTGTATTGCATCACGCCTCGCACGTCCTCCGGTGTGATCTCCGCGACCCCGAAGTGGTTGATGATCGCGATCTCCGCCGTCCCGAGACCCACGGTGTACCCGTCGGGCTGCGCGTTCGCCACGGCCTCGAAGCCGACCGCGCCGCTGCTTCCGGTCTGGTTGCTCACGAAGACCTCGGTGTCACAAGTCCTCTCAGCCGCCGAAGCCAACTGCCGCGCCGTCTGGTCGGTGCCGCCGCCCGCGTCAAACGGAACGATCAACTCGATCCGCTCCGACGGAAAATCCTCCGCGCTCTCTCCACCACCGCAGCCGACAACCACAATCCCCGCGAGAAGCAGCCCGATAAACAAAGCCACCCCCCGTCCGCGCCGGCTTCCACTCGATACCTTGTCCATACGCACCCCTTCTTTCCCCTTTCTTTCG
Organism: Rubrobacteraceae bacterium; assembly: GCA_050698295.1. Classification (GTDB taxonomy): domain Bacteria; phylum Actinomycetota; class Rubrobacteria; order Rubrobacterales; family Rubrobacteraceae; genus JACCWD01. The sequence continues at coordinate 1,586 of JBOHBL010000684.1, forward strand.
GACAAATCTAGCTCGCCACGGAAGCCAGCCGGAGGACTCTTTCCGGGTCGTACTCCGGCGGAGGCGGCATGAGCGGGGGCCGCACCGTCCCCAAATCAATGCCGTGACGCGCCCCGGCGAGCCTCTTCAAAACCCCCGGCGCGGCGTACGCCTTCGTCGCGGCCCTGACTTCCTGTAGCCTCTTCGAGAGTTCTCTTCCGTTATGTTCGTCCCCCTTCTTCGCCAGCCGGTGCATCTCCACCATTTGCTCCGGGATGAAGTTCGCGAGCGCCGAGATTATTCCCTCCGCTCCGAGTCCGAGCCTCTCCCACAGGTCGTCCTCAGTCCCGATCAAAACCCCCCGACCGTTCCGAAGCAAAGCCTCGGCATACCCCTCCTCCCCTCCGGAGTCCTTCACCCCCCACACCGGCAAATCCATCACGACCTCCGCCGGCACGGGCACAGCATACTTCGGTATGTGATAGACGATCACCGGATGGCGGGTGACCTCTATCGCAGCCTCGTAAAACTTCCTCAACCCCTCATCGGAGACGGGTTTGATGTAATAAGGAGGAAGCGCCAGCACGGCGGTCGCCGGAAGCCCTTCCAACCCTTCGAGCATCCTCAGCGTGTCGGGCAGGTTCCCTTCGGCCACCGTGGGTATGACCTCCACCTCCAGCCCCTCCGAGAACAACCTCCCGAGCGCGCCGAGCTTCTCCTCCACAGACACCGAAGTCCCCTCGCCATTCGTCCCGAACGGAACGACTCCCCTCATCCCCCTCTCCGCCAGCCACGCGACATGCCCCACATAAGCCTCGACATCCAGAGAGAAAGTAGCGTCTTCCCTGAACGGAGTGACGTTCGCTACGTATACGCCTTCCAAATCTCCCTCCTTCTCCCCGTGGATTTCATTCTACAAAACAATTGTCTGTAAAATGAAACGACGAGAGGGTAGCAAGCGATTGAGAGTGAATCAAGCGGTACGGGAGCTTGCGAGCCGCATAATTTTGAAATACTGTTTTATTGTGCGAAAGAGAGGAGCGAGATGGTTATCGGGAATGACTTCAAGGATTTTGTGGAACAAATAGGGCTTCCGGACCAGGCTATACATGGGGAGGAGTTGCCGTGGGTTCCGCAGGGGGATCGGGTATGGTTCAAGCCTTTGCGCTTCGATCTTTCGAGCGGGCGTTGGATCAACCTCCTCAAGGTCGAGGGTTCGGGGAGGGTGAACCGCCACCGCCACACCGGAGGCCAGGTTCTCGGATACTGCATGGAGGGAAGCTGGCGTTACCTGGAGCGCGAGTGGGTCGCCCGTCCCGGAACGCTCATATACGAGCCGCCGGGCGACATACACACC
>JBOHBL010000685.1:0-1536 GCA_050698295.1 Rubrobacteraceae bacterium
CCTCGGACGTTCCCCATCCATTCCTCTCCGCGCCGCCGAAACCCATCAAAGCCGTTCCTCTTTTAGAACCTCGCCCGAATACACGTCCTCATGCCGCACACTTCACACCGGCCACCTCTGAACAGAGTTATCGGACGAAAAGCCGTCACTCTTAAGTTTTGTCAAGAATTGAGAATCGCGAGTCGCGAATCGAGAAATACGACTCACGGCGAGCGAAGCGAGTTACTCCGGCGGACCCACCCGGATGATGCGGTCGTCTCCCTCTCGCGGATCTCCTCGCCCGTCGCGGTTGTTCGTGAGGACCCACAACGAGCCGTCGGGGGCCTGCTCGACGTGGCGCAGACGACCGTATTCGCCGCTCATGAGGGCTTCTCGTTCGGCGACCTCTCCGTTCTCGTCGAGTTCGAGCCTCCAGAGCGTCTCACCCCTCAGAGCAGCCATGAGGAAGTCGTCCTCCCACTGCGGTATGGCTCCGTCCACGAGTATCTCGGCGCCGCTCGGCGAAGCCTCGGCGGTGGTGAAGACGGCTATGGGGTCCACGTACTCGGGCTCTCCGCCTTCGCCTTCGACTTCGGGCCAGCCGTAGTTTTCTCCGGCTTCTATCCGGTTGACTTCGTCCCATTCGTTCTGGCCAAACTCGGTCGCGTAGAGCCGTCCGTCCTCGTCCCACGCAAGTCCCTGCACGTTGCGATGGCCCATCGAGTACATCGGGGTGCCTTCCACCGGGTTGTCCTCCGGGACCTCGCCCTCGGGGGTGAGGCGCAGTATCTTGCCGCCGAGCGATTCCGGGTCCTGGGAGAGGCCGCCTTCCGAGGCGTCCCCCGTCCCGACATACAACATCCCATCCGGGCCGAAGTCTATGCGGCCGCCGTTGTGGATGCCGCTCGCCGGTATCCCGGTGAGGATTTCCTCCGGCGCTTCTCCGAGCCGGAAACGGACGATGCGGTTGTCTTCGGCGGAGGTGTAGTAGGCGTAGACGAGGCCGTCTTCCTCGTAGTTCGGGGAGACGGCGACGCCGAGCAAGCCACCCTCGCCGCCGCCCTCGGCGGTTATGGTTTGTACTTCCTCGACGTTTCCGGTTTCATCCACGCGGAGGATGCGTCCCGAGTCGCGCTCCGTGACGAGGGCGTCGCCGTCGGGCAAAAACGCCACGTCCCAGGGCGCTTCGAGACCGGTCACGAGCGTGCTCGCTTCGATGTCCACCGGGTCCTCTTCCGTCGCCTCCACAGTGGTTCGTTCGGCGGTCGTTTCCTCCGTGGACGCGCTTTCCATGATCGTGCTTTCCGCTTCCTCGTCGGCCGGGGGACCGGCTTCGTTCGAAGGTTCGGAGGCGCAGGAGACAGCGAACAGGACGACGAACACGGCGACGAGCCAGGTTCCGGCACGGAAACTTCCAACGCTCGCGGATGACATCAGAGGACCACAACCTTCCTTCGTATCCGTTGCTCTCGATTGTATAATCAGTCGGTCAGTCCGACCGGCGCGCCTTGCCGGCGCGCCTTGCGGCTCCGCCGCAAGGCGCCATCACTCCACGCG
>JBOHBL010000686.1:0-1394 GCA_050698295.1 Rubrobacteraceae bacterium
GACTTCGCCATCCGGTCCTTTGCTGACATGCCGACCGGCTGACAAGCTGAAATGCGCGCGATGGCTCGCCATCGCGCCCACTGCGGAATGCGGGGGAATCGAACCGCCACGGACGCTTCCAGCGCCCGCAAACCGGTTTTGAAGACCGGCCGGGCCACCAGGCCCTCGCATTCCACGACCGGGGCAGATTTTACATCGTTCAACGGTACCTTCGCGTGAGCACGCGAACGTCCCCGGTACGAACCGTCACGCCTTCCGAGTCGGCGTATTCGAGCCACGCCTGGGCGAACTTGCGGCTCGTGCCCAGGAGGTCGCGCAGTCCCCCGAGTGTGATCTCCCCTTCCTCCCGACAAACTTTCTTTATTTTTTCGAGGACTTCGACGGAGGCTTCTCTGGAAGCGAAGAGACTCTCCCCGGTGGCGACGACCTCGCCGCGTTTGAGAAGCAGCCGGACTGCGGGCGTGGAGTCCTTCGACGGCGGCTCAGGACCAGCTCCCCGGAGTTCGTCGAGCAACTTCTCCGCTTCAGCGGCGAGTTCAGGCGGGACTTCGTTTGCGTCCGCGAGCCTCACGCCGGAGTCGGTGACCCGGACTTTGCCTTTCGCTTCGCCGAGCAGGGCGTCGGCCAGTCCGCTGGGGAGTCCGGTCGCCACCCGCGCTTCCGCGACGGTCATCTCGGGGTTTTCGGGGCGCTCTTTCGCGCGTTTTTCCAGGGCGGAAACGAGACGTTGCCTCGCGGCCTCGATCTCTTTTGCGGGGACGTGGAATTCTCCGACCTTCGAGATCCCGGTCAGCCCCTCCATCGCGGCGAGTACGTCTTCGACGTTGGCGGAGAGCAGGAGGGCGAGGTCTTCGGCGGTCATTCCGACCTCGGGAGAGCGGGCGAGGGCCATCGGGGCGGTTTTCGAGACGTCGCCCGATTCGAGGGCTTCGAGCCAGGACGTGTCAGGACGGCGCTCGGAGGGGTGGGGGTCGAGAACCGTGCCGCCGCCGATGGTGATCTGGGGCGCGAGAGATCGGACGACGAACCGGTCCCCGGCGAGGAGGACCAATGGTTCTTCGAGTCGGAGTCTGGCGAACGATCTCTCTCCGGGCGACAACTCTTCGCGGTCGCGCAGCCTGACGCGGGCGTTCACGTCGCGGGTGCCGTGGTGCAGCCGGACGAGGACGCCGTGCCGGAGAGGCTTCGCCGATTCGAGGAGCCGGAGCCGTGCGTCGATCCGGCGTGTTTCCGGTACGGGACGCGAGAGCAGAACGTCTCCGGCTTTGATCTCCCCGGCCTCCACCCCGGCGAGGTCGAGGGCGGTCCTCGCCCCGGCGCGAGCGACCTCCGCCGGACGCCCGTGGTTCTGAACCCCGCGAACGCGAGGTCGGAGACCAGAGGCAGTGTGGAGG
>JBOHBL010000687.1:0-11300 GCA_050698295.1 Rubrobacteraceae bacterium
TTCTCCCTTCTTCGGCGCGACGAAAACGTAGCCGTCGGCGGTGTCGCGCGCCGGTATGCCCACGCTGACGGCGGGCGGGCGGAGATCCGGACGCGAACGGAAGGTCCGCGCGTCCCCTTGCGGCATGGTCGAGGAACGGCTGGCCCGCACGGCGCCCGTCTGCCGCGCGGTCGCCTGATCTGCCGACTCGCAGCCCGGCAGGCCCAGCAGCGCGACCGAGGCAGCGCCCGCGAACTCGATGAACTTTCGTCGGGTGTATTTCTTGCTCAAGCTGTTCTCTCTTTCTTGATTACTATGAAGGCCGCGCCCGCCGAACTCAGTTTGGAGGTGCTTAGTAGTTCGGTAACGACCCACCCGCGTCCTCGAGGATGTACTCGTCGAACATCCGCTCGACGATATCCGGGTTCTCTCCGGCGAGGTCCGTGTTCTGATCCGGGTCGTTTTCGGCGTCGAAGAGATGAGCGTCGCCGCCTTTGTTCTGGCAGAACATTATGTACTTCTCGTCCCGCGCCCAGGAGTAGTCGTGGTAGCCGGTCGAGAAGTGGGAGCGTTCTTCGTCTGGCGCTTCGCCTTCGAAGAGCGGCGTCAAGTCCAGGCCGTCGGTCCCGCCCGAAGCTCCCACGTCGAGGAAGCCGAGGATGGTCGCCGGTATGTCGTGGGTGGCGGCGAAGAAGTCGTTCGTCTCTCCGGCGGCCTTGCCTTCGGGGTCCCGGATCATGAACGGAATGTCTGTGAGCTCGGGGTAGATGGCCGACGATACCTTGCCCGCCACGCCGTGTTCCCCAAAGGCGTGTCCGTGGTCGGAAACGAAGACGACGAGGGTGTTCTCCATGAGGTCGAGTTCAGCCATCTTGTCGAGGAAGTTGCCGAGCCAGCGGTCGACCATCGTGACCTCTCCGGCGTACAGGGCTTTCATGCGTTCGAGCTGACGCTCGGTGAGCCAGCTCGAGTCGCCGCTGCTGGAGGTGGCGGGCTCCTTGCCGTCGTAGCCGTCGTCGTACAGAGCAACATACTCCTCTGGCGGGTCCCAGGGTTCGTGGGGGTCGTAGGCGTCCACGGTGAGGAAGAACGGATCGCCGCCCATCGCGAGCCCCTCCAGAAACTCCATCGCCTTCAAAAAGACCTGCGGGGTGAACCAGTCTTCCTCGCGCTCGCGGCCCACGGTGTTGGCGAGGTACTGGCGCATGATGTTCTCCGCGCCCTCGGCTTTAGGACCTCCGAGGAGGACCTGATCCAGCTTCTCAGGCGGGCAGAAGGCGGCGGGACGGTAGAGGTCGCGTTCCTGACCGCGGACGAAGTGGAAGGCGTTGAAGCCCCGGTGGAAGTTGTAGGAGGGACGGAACTGGTGGAGGGTGTCGGTCACGAAGGCCGTCTCCACGCCTGTGTCGCGCAGCATCTCCGCGAGCGTCGTCTGGTCCGCCGGGACTGGCTGCCAGCCGTAGACGTTCACGTCGTCCTCGTAGGGCGACTCCCAGTGCCTGAAAGGCCACGTCCTGAACCCCGTGTGCATCGAACGCCGGGCGGGTATGGAGGGTATGGACTCCGGGTAGGCGCGGGTGAGGCGGAGGCTTTCTCTGGCGAGAGCGTCGAGGTTTGGGGTCCGGATCCAATCGTTCCCGTACGCCCCCACGTGGTCCTTTCGCAAGGTGTCGGAGATCACGAAGACCACGTTCTTCTCAGGCTTGCCCAGCAGCCGTATCCCCTCCGGAATCCTCCGCTCGACCTGTTCTCTGACCTCTCCGCAACCCGAGGCCGCGAGCACGGCGGCCCCCGCCGCTCCAGCCCCCGCGACCTTGAGGAAGTCTCTTCGCGTCAGTTTGCGGTTCAAGCGCAACCTCCTGATTGCAATGCTTTACTTCCCGAATTGTCCGTATCTAACCACAAAGCTCTGTTAATGACCGGTTACAGGAGCGCCCGTAAAAGACTCCCGAAACTCAGCTATGCTCCCCGGGATGGAAATTCTACTAGAAGGAGTCGAGCGCGATGAAATGGCTCATCACCGGCGGATGCGGGTTTATAGGAACGGCGTTTTTGAGGTCGTTGCTCGAAGAGGGAGGACACTCGATGAGAATTGTAGACGACCTCTCCGTCGGGACTCGCGAGGACTTGGGGGTCGCGGGCGAGTTCGTCGAAACGTCGCCCGGCGATGTCGGGCCTATGGAGGAAAACCGGCCGGTCGAACTCGTCGCGGGAGATATTCTGGATGAGGAGCTTGCGCTGAGAGCCGCTGCGGGGGCCGATGTGATCATCCACCTCGCCGCGAACACCGGGGTCGCGCCCTCGGTCGAGGACCCGCGCCGCGACTGCATGTCGAACGTCGTGGGGATTTTGAACTACCTCGAAGCGGCGAGGCGCAACGGAATTTCGCGGTTCGTCTTCGCTTCGAGCGGAGCGGCGGTGGGGGAGGTGGAGCCGCCGCTGCGCGAAGAGTTGGCCTCGCGTCCCGCGTCGCCGTACGGGGCGAGCAAGCTCGCCGGAGAAGCGTACTGCTCAGCGTACTTCAGGACCTTCGAGGTCGAGACCGTCGCTCTGCGCTTCGGGAACGTCTATGGGCCTCTCTCCGGGCACAAAAACAGCGCGGTGGCGAAGTTCATCCGGCGCGCGATGAACGGGGAAACCCTCGAAATCTACGGCGACGGCTCCCAGACCCGCGACTTCATCTATATCGGGGATTTGGTCCGGGCGATTCACCTGGCCGCCACCACCGAAGGCGTCGGCGGAGAGGTGTTCCAGATCGCCACGAACGCCGAGACCTCGGTGAACGAGATGGTGGACCTCCTCCTCCCCGCCCTCGCCAAAGCCGGGATCAAAGACGTCGAAGTCAGGCAGACCACCCCGCGCCCGGGAGACGTGATGCGTAACTACTCCGACACCTCGAAAGCGGAGCGAATGCTCGGTTGGCGCTCGGAGGTGAACCTCGAAGAGGGCCTCCGGCGCACGGTCGAATGGTTTTTGAAGCGGGAGTCAGGAAATTAAGCATCTCCAACTTGAATATGAGAGAAGGTCCTGGGAGTGCGGGCATCCTGCCCGCATGAGAGAGAACGCGGGCTGGAAGCGCACGCCCCCAGGGGTGATCCATACTCATCAAACCCGGTTTGGAGGTGCTTAACCGGACTCGTCGCCGGGATCGAAATGTTCCGGCCTCCTTCGAACGGATAGATAAAACACTGCTTGCGCGAGGGTCGCGGCGAAGGCTCCGAGGGCGAGGGCGAGAGAGACGCGGTCGGCAAGGTCCGCGACCGGCAGCGACATGCAAACGGCGGCGACCGGCAGACCGGCGAGCCAGCCGAGCGCGGCGAGCCTGGCGTGGCCGAGGGCGAAGAGGGCCTGGTTGAGCGTCTCGGAGAGGAGGTAGAAGGCGGCGAGTAGGGCGAGGGCGACGAGTATCCCCCGACTCGCGTCGAACCCGGCGAAGAGCCTCGTCGCCCATTCTCCGAGGAGCCACGTTCCGCCGACCATCGCGGCGCCGATGAGGACCATGACCCCGACCGTCCTGGCCACAAAGCGGTCGAAGGAGCGTGGTCCCTCCGTCGCGAGGACGCGGCTCGCGTGTGGGAGGAGGGCTCCGATGACGGGACTCAATACGTATTGGGGAACTCGCGTGAGGATCAGGGCCGCGCCGAACACCCCGATCTCTGCCCGCGAGCCGCCGAGCAAACTCAAGAAGATCGGGCCTCCGTTCATCAAGACTTGGGCGAACGCGACGCAGAGGATCACCGGCGCGGTGAAACGGAGGGCGACACCGGACGAAAACGGAGCGCCTTGTTTTTCGACAGGCGTCTCCCGCGTAGGCCGCACGGCGAGGACCGCGATGAGGGGCGCGACCACGATGGCGAGCGCCGGCCCGAACACCCCAACCCCGACAACGAGCAAAATCGCCGCCAGAACCGCCCGGCTGGCTGACTCGGCCACGTGCAATGCTCCTAATCTCACGGCCTGCCGGTGTCCGTTGAACACGCCGCGCCGGAAATACTCCGGAGCATAGGCCGCGACCGCGATGATGAACGCGAGGGTAAGCGTCCAATTCCCTCCGAAGAGCGCGGTCGAAAGCAATGGGCTCGCCGGCAGTGACACCACCACGAAGGCCGCGAGCAGCGCGATCTGCAACCGCTTGACCGAAGAGAACACCGGGGCCGGGTCTTCGTTCCGCGAGACTCGTTCGGAGATGTAGCGTCCGAGGGTTTGGGTAATCCCGATCCAGAGCACCTGCGCCACCAGAAAAGTCGAGGTCCAGAGCAGGATCAAATCCCCATACCCGGCCTCCCCGAGAAAACGCGCCGATAGTCCCTGAAACAGATAAGTCAGGACGCCCGAGACGAAGAAGGCGGCAGCGACGTAAACGCTGCCGGCTCCCGCCCCCTGCCGCCCCTTGAGGAAGTTCATCGCGATAAAACGGGGAGTGGGGAGATAGGGAGTAGGGAGTGGTGTTTTTCCCGACTCCCCGTCTCTAGCGCAGCCACGTCTGGATGATGACCCGGAAGACCCCGAAGGGGTAGCGGAGTTTCGAGGGCTTCTTTGTCTCGCCCGCGGCGCGCTTGAGCATCGTGACGGGGACTTCCTTGAAGCGAAGTTTGTTCCTCAGGCCCTCCAGGATCAGCTCGTTGGCGCTGAAGCTCTCTTCGCGGAGGTCGAGCTTGTGGAGCATCGAACCCCGGATGGCGCGGAAGCCGTTCGTGCAGTCGGTGATCCTGGTCCGCGTGAGGAGGGACATGAGCCTGGAGAAGAAGACGACGCCCATGTGCCGGACGCTTCCGGCTTCTTCGTAGTGGCCGAGAAAGCGCGAGCCGTGGACGTAATCCGCCTCGTCGTCGATTATGGGCTTTAGCAAAAGCTCCATCTCTTCGGGCTTGTACTGCCCGTCGGCGTCGAGGTTGATGGCTATGTCGGCCCCTTCGAGCATGGCGATCTCGAACCCCGTCCTCAAGGCGTCGCCCTGTCCCCGGTTGACCACGTGCCTGACGACCGGGAAGCCCTCCGCGAGCGCCGCCGCCTCGGTGCCGTCGGTCGAGCCGTCATCGACGATGACGGTCTTGACTTTGTAACCGAGGATGGTCTTTGGGATGCGGCGGAGGACGCCCCGGATGCCGCCTCCCTCGTTGTAGGCGGGGACGATGATCATGACGGTTTTCGTGCCGCCTTCTCCCGTCTCCGTCTTCTTGTACTTCTCGTCGTATTCGCGGACGGCGAGGCCGGTGACGATCTTTCCGCTCCGGCTCTTTGCTTCGCGCACCTGGTTGAGCACGTGCAGGAAGAACCCGAAGAGCACGAGGTTCGAGACCACGAGCAGACCGAAGGCGCGGTTTTCCAGGCCGAACATCCAGGCGAAGATGTTGCCGACCTGCGGGACGACCGAGACCGCCGCCACCCCCGAGGCCGCGAAGAGCGCGAGGAGCAGATCGAACCTGCGCCACCCGCCGTAGTAGCGGTACTTGACGAGGCCATACCCCGCCAGCAGCAGGGCCGCCGCCACCCCCGCCAGCCGAATGCTCTCCATGCCCATCAGATCGTCGAGGGATGGACGGACCGCTCGACTTCCCGCTTCTCCCGCCCCGAACGCCAGGTGACCTTCGGTAGGACGGCCTCCACATCGACGCGGTCTTTGCGTTCGAGCGCGATGTTCAAGAGCGAATCGAGCAGGCTCTCCCCCAGGTAATGAGGCTCCAGTCCCAGATCGAGGAGCTTCGTGTGCCTGGCGTTGTAGTAATGGTCCTCCGCCTCGACGCGAGGATTGGGGATGTTCTCGACTTTAGTCGCAACCCCGAGCTTGTCGGCCGCCTCGGCCACCATCTCCGCGAGCCCCATGACGCTGAATTCCTCGGTGAACTGGTTGAAAACCCTGTACTCCCCTTCTTCGGGCGGGTTGTCGGCGGCCAGCTCCACGCACCTGACCGTGTCCCTTATGTCCAGGAAGCCCCTCGTCTGTCCTCCGCCGCCGTAAACGGTGAGCGGGTGTCCGATGGCGACCTGGATGCAGAAGCGGTTGAGCACCGTCCCGAAGACCTCGTCGTAATCGAAGCGATTGACCAGGCGCTCATCGCGCTCGGTCTGCGGCGTAACCGTCCCGTAGACGACGCCCTGGTTGAGGTCGGTGGATCTCAGGCCCCATATCTTGCAGGCGAACTGGATGTTGTGGGAGTCGTGCACCTTCGAGAGGTGGTAGAACGAACCCGGCTGCTTGGGGTATGGCAAAGTGTCGCGTCTTCCGTTGTGTTCTATCTCGATAAAGCCCTCTTCTATGTCTATGTTGGGCGTTCCGTACTCGCCCATCGTGCCGAGCTTTATGAGGTGGCACTCGGGGACGAGCTCTTTGATGGCGAAGAGGAGGTTGAGGTTGCCTATGACGTTGTTGTGCTGAGTGTAGACGGCGTGGGAGCGGTCTATCATCGAGTAGGGGGCGGCGCGTTGTTCGGCGAAGTGGACGATGGCCTCGGGGCGGTGGCGCCCCACCAGGCTCGATAGGAATTCCCAGTCGAGCAGGTCTCCGAACTCGGTTTCCATCTTCCGCCCGCCCGTCTCGCGCCACGCCTTCACCCGTTCGCTGAGGTCGGCTATGGGGGTGAGGCTTTGCACGCCCAGTTCGTGGTCTATCTGGCGGCGGACGAAGTTGTCAACAATGACCACGTCGTGGCCCGCGTCCGACAGGCGCAGAGCCGTCGGCCAGCCGCAGTAGCCGTCTCCTCCAAGTACCAGTATCTTCATGAGTTCACGTCCTCTCTTTTTAGATTCTGCGTTTTTACCCGGCGCATGCTAGCCTTATTCCGCGAAATTTGCGAATCGACGTCTTCGATCTATTATCTCTGAACGCGGCCTGGAAAGTATAGCGTGTCATCCGGGTTGCATGATGGGAGGAACGCCGCTTGACGCTAGACCTGATCACCGCCCTCCCGGCGCTCGTTGTCGCGGGCGTCATCCCGGGCTTTTTCTGGACGCGGACCCTGATCCCCACCTCCGACCAGGCGAGGCAACTGGCCTTCTCCATCGGCCTCTCGATGGTCCTCGTCCCCTCTGTGTCGCTACTCCAGATCCGTATTTTCGATACAGGAGTCACTTTGATGGTCGCGAGCGTCTCAGCGGCGGTCGTGTTCTTTGGAGGACTTGGGGCTTACCTCATATTCGGACCCGCCAAAGACTCCGAAGAACCGTTCTCCTCGCCGCCGGCTCCGCTCGGCCTCCCGGTGCTCGCGCCTTTGATCGCCTCACTCGGGCTCGCGCTGGCGGCGTCTTTCGGATACGTCTCGGGCGAGCTGGTCATGCTCCCGGCGGCGCTCCTGGCCGCTCTGGCAGGGCTCGCGCACCTCATCACCCCGCGTCCCGAAGCGCCTTCGGAAGAGCAGCGGGGTTGGATGGCCGGATCCGCGGTCAAATACGCGGCTCTCGCGGTGGTGCTGGGGCTGGCTCTGTTGCGGAGCTACCTCGGTCCCGTGCTCAACGACTGGCCGCACATGCGCGGCGACGACCAGTACCAGCACACAATCATGACCCGCCTGATGCTCTCCGAGGGCTCCATCGGGGAATTCATGCTCTATCCGCCCGGCATCCACCTGTTCCTGGCCGAAGTCTCCCGCTTCAGCGGCCTCGACCCTTTGAAGCTTTTCCCGATTCTCGCTCCCATCCTGATGGCGATGCCCGCGCTCGCGCTCTACGCCCTGGCGAGTCGCCTGTGGGGATGGGAGTGCGGCGTGGCGGCGGCGCTTTTCGCGGGGCTGCTCCTCGGAGGGACGTACTGGTACTTCGAACACGGGCGCTACCCGAACCTCATAGCCGCTCAGTTCCTGCTCGCGCTCGCGATGTCCGCTCTGGCGGATCTGCTCGAGTCTCCAAATGTCCGCTCCGGCCTGACGCTCGCGCTCCTCGGCTCATCGGTCGTTCTCTACCATCAGGTCGGGAGCCTCTACGAAGCCGCGCTCTTCGGCGTCGTGGGACTGGTGTTTCTGCCGTATTTGCTCCTCCGCCACCGGAGGAGGGCTTTGGGTTTGATGGCCTCCTTCGCGCTCCTCGGCGTGCTGTCGGTGGCTTATGCCTGGACAACCTACGACCTGCCTCAGACCGTGGCCGGACTTTTCGGGGGTTCCGTTTCGGGGGCCGGGGGTGAGGCTGTGGCGATGGCTATCGGCACCAAGCCGCCCTTCGCCCTGGAACACCTCATCCTCTCCACCTCGCACCCGGTATTGTGGTTGGGAATCGCGGGCGCGGTGTTCCTGATCGGGGACCGGGGGGGATCGGACAAAATTTCCTACCTCATGATGCGTTTCGCCCTGATCTTCTGGGTCTTGATGATGTTCGTCGGGAGCCGCACGGCCATGAGCGCGTTCCCCGACCGCTTCGAGCGCGACCTCGGAGTTCCGCTTTCTGTGCTGGCGGCGTTCGCGCTGGTCTCGCTACTCGCCTCGCTGAGACCGCGTCGTCCGGCGGTATTCGCGGCGTCTCTGGCGGCGGTGCTGGCGGTGACGCTCGTGGGGCTCCGGGCGGCGGAGAACTTCGAGAAAGGCTTTGGTCCGAGCCCGCAGCTCACGCTGACGCGGCCGGTGCTGGAGGCGGGGGCGTGGCTGGAAGAGAACAACGAGGGCGGAAACATCATCGCCACGCCGTATCTCGACGGTCTGCCGAGCCGGGGGATGCTCGCCCTGGGCGGCTACTCCGGGATGCAGTCGTTCACGCTGGAGCGGATAGTGCGAGCCAGAGACCTTCCTCCGACGGGCGCCGGGCCGCTGAGGGACTCTTTGTGGGTTCTCACTCACCCGGACGGCGAGAGGACCGAAGAGATAATCGAGGACGACGACGTCCGTTACCTCGTCTTCCACAAAAGTTACCCCGGCGTTTACTGGTGGTTTTTCGCGATCCGCGAGGACGGATACCAAACCGTCTTCGAGAACGAGACCGTCATCATCTTCGAGCCTGTCTGATAAGAGCTGACTATCTGCTGAAGTCGTCGGGGGAGACGCGGTTCATCCAGTCCTTGAACTTATCCACGACCTCTTCCTCCGGGGCGTCTTCCATCGCTTCCTCGAAGACGACGGCGGCCTCTTCTATCACCTCGTCGGAGGCGAAGATCTCCGCTCCGGAGCGGACGGCGAGCGCGATGGCGTCGGAGGGGCGCGAGTCCACTTCGACCTTTCGACCGCCGATGTCCACGCTGATGGTCGCGAAGAAGGTCTGGTCGCGAAGCTCGGTGACGGTCACCCTCTCCATATTGCCGCCGAGTTCGGAGACGAGGTTGACAGCGAGGTCGTGGGTGAGGGGGCGGGAGAACTCCTGGCTCTGGAGTTTCATCAGGATGGAGCGAGCTTCGGGCTGGCCGATCCAGATCGGCAGGTAGCGGTTCTCATCCTCGACCTTGAGGATGACTATCGGGCTCGAGGAAAAGAGATCTAGGTTGATCCCGTATATCGACATCCGGGTGAAGCCGTTGGCGCTCACGGACTACTGGCTCCTCTCGTTTCGCGAGGCGGTGATGATGGTCGTGAACTCAAAAAACATTTGCACCGATTGTACTTCCCGCCTCCCCCGTCTTCAATCCGCTTGTAAGAGGGGTTTGGGTATTGTAAATTTATCCGGCGCGCGGGAGTCCCGGCGCACATTTTCGGGCCTGTAGCTCAGGTGGTTAGAGCGCTTCTCTGATAAGGAAGAGGTCCCTGGTTCGAGTCCAGGCAGGCCCACCGATTAGATCCTCCGTTTTGCAGGTAAATCGTGGCACAAGAGAAGGGCCGGGATCGTCTCCCGGCCCTTTTGGCGCCAACCCGGCTATTCGATGGGAGTGTCTTACATTGAGGAGAGCGCATTCTTCATGGCGCGGGCGGCTGCGTCGCCCATGCCGGGCATGACGTGGGAGCAGGTATCGAGCGTTATAGCTGTGGTGGCGTGGCCGAGGAGTTCCTGGACGAACTTCGGATGGACTCCCTTCGTCAACAGCAGCGTCGCGCAGGTGTGGCGAAGATCGTGGAAGCGAACTTTCGGCAGACCGGCCTTCTCCAGGAGCGGGGCGGAGATAGCACACCGCGCGCCGGGCCGCCCGTCCTCTCCTTCGTGTTGGGAAACCGCGCGATCCGGCAACCATGCCGCGAGTCCCTCGAACACGCGGGCGGCGCTCCGGTGTCGGGGTCCTCGCCCCGCTCCACTTTGCTTCGATGCGCCATAGCATCCTCCCTCACCGGCGTCGTCTGTCGTCGCCTGCAACACCCACTGCGGAGCATAAGGTTTTCGTCGGCTCCGTTCAAGCCGCCGGACGAAGGTCGCCACGATGGTGGCCGATGTCTTCCACGTGCTCTTGTTCGCTCTGTTCGTCGCGCTCATGGCCCCGAATCTGCTCGACGGCGGATACCCATCCTGCCTGATGAATTATGACCGACCCTCGGTTAGTTTCCAGCGGACTCCGCTTCGTTGTCCAGGATATCCAGCATCTTGGCGGCCGTGTCCTCGTCGGTGATCAGGACGTTGAGCAGACCCGAGCGCGCCGCGCCGATGTTCGCCGCCGGCTTCTCCGGCCCCGAGGCCACCCCGACGCGGGTCGGTATGCGCTTCAACTCCTCGGAGCCTATGGCTATCGAGCGCTCGTTCATCTCGAGCGGAACCAGAGAGCCGTCCAGCGCGAAGTAGATGCTGCATACCTCGCCCGCCACTCCCTTCCCCCGGATGTAGTCCAGATCCGCGTCGCTGAGATACCCCGTGCGGTACTGTCCATGCTCCCGACCTATGGTGCCGACCGATGCCACCATGATGTCGGATCGCCGGGCGACCTCCAGGGTCTTTCGGATGTGCGGATCTCGTAGAAGGCCGCTTCGTACCGCGGCGTCCGTCACGAGCGCGGGCGCGTGCAGGTAGTGCGCGCTCGCTCCCAAAGCGCTCGCCAGGCGCGCGGTAGTGGCTACGCCGTCATACTCGGCGATGGAGCCGCCGATGCTGCCCATGACCTGCGCCACGGTCACGTCCCGCTCCTCGCGCAAGAACCTGTTGTGGACGACGCGGTGTACGCTCCTGCCCCAGCCCAGGCCTATGATGTCGCCTTCGGCTATGTTCTCCCGCAGATGGCGCGCGCCAAGCGCCGCCACCTGGTTGACGGTATCGGTGGCCTCGAAGGCCCGCGAGTCCCGATCCAGGGCGGCCAGGACGAGGCACTCGCGCAGACCCAGCCTCGAAGCTAGCTCCTCCTGCAGCCCGGACACGGTTCTGAGCGGAGAGTGTATCCGGATCTCAACCATCCCCTGCGACCGGGCCTCCTTTAGCATCCGCGAAACATTGGACCGCGAGACGCCTATCCGTCGCGCTATCTGCTCCTGCGTGAAATCCCTGACGTAATAGAGTTG
>JBOHBL010000688.1:0-3565 GCA_050698295.1 Rubrobacteraceae bacterium
ATACTCAGCTCCTGTATCCCAGTTGCTTTTCGAGTTCGCCTATCGCGGCGTCGGTGATGTCCGCTACCTTCGAGAGGATCTCGCGGTCTGAGATCAGGGCCGGCGAGTACTGTATGACCGGCTCGTCCTTGTCGTCGAAGCGGCAGATGAGCCCACCCTCCATGAGCTTCCTCGACAACACCCCCTTGAAGTATTTCTGGTACTCGTCCTCGCTCAAGGGCGTCCCGTCCGCTCGCTCCGGCGTGACCTCGACCGCCCAGAAAAAGCCCATCCCCCGCACTTCCCTGACGATGGGATGAGCCTCGGACACGCGCCTCAACTCGCTCTCGAAGTGACCTTCGAGGTCGTGGACGTTTTTGAGGAGGTTTTCTTTCTCGATGATCTCGATGTTCGCCAACGCCACCGCGGATGAGACCGGATGCCCTCCGAACGTCGAGCCGTGAGAGAACATCGGCTGGTTCTCCTTGAGGGTGGCGGAAATTTTGTCGTTCACCACGACCCCGCCCATTGGCAGATACCCGCTCGTCACGCCCTTCGCGAAGCTCGTCATGTCCGGCACCACGTCGAAACGCTCGACGCCGAACCACTCCCCAAGCCGCCCGAAAGCGCAGATCACCGCGTCCGAGACGAGCAACACCCCGTGACGGTCGCAGATATCACGCACCTTCCTCCAGTAATCCGGAGGAGGCACGAGACAACCTCCGGCGTTCTGGACCGGCTCGATGATGACCGCCGCCACCGTTTCAGGGCTTGCGAATTCGATCATCTCCTCTATCGCCTCAGCCGCCCCCTCCGGGTCCTGCTGGGTGTTCGAGACGTGCATGAAACCAGCCGGAAGCGGCTCGAAAGGCGCCTTGAAAGAAGGCAGTCCAGTCACCGAAAGCGCGCCCATCGTGGTGCCGTGGTAGGCGATCTTGCGCGAGATGATTTTGTACCTCTCCGCCTCGCCATTGGCCTTGTGGTACTGCCGGGCCAGCTTTATGACCGTCTCCACAGCCTCCGAACCGGAGGAGACGAAAAAAGAGGAATTTAGGTCTCCGGGCGCTATCCCGGCCATCTTCTCCGCAAGCTCCAGGCTCCTGGGGTGCTGGAAACTCCAGTTCGGGAAGAAGCCGAGCTCCTTCATCTGCTTCGCCGCGACCTCGGCAAGCTCGGTCCTCCCATGCCCGACCTGCGTGGTGAAGAGCCCAGCAAGCCCGTCTATGTATGTCTTCCCGTGGTCGTCGGTCACATAACATCCATCACCCGAAACTATGACCGGCAGCTTCGACCAGTCCTCCGCGTAAGGGGTGAAATGGAGCATCAAATTGTCCACGCCGGAAAGCTCAGTCGCGCCGTCTTTCCTATCCAGTCCCCGCATCACATCCATCTCAAGCGCCTCCTCCAATTAAAGCCTGCTACCTTCCCGATTTTACACAATTGTTGCACAATTACTGTAAGCTCGTCAAATTTGGTGGAGGAATGGTATTTATTTTCCCGACTCCTCCATCTCACTATTCCTCCACTCCTCCTCGGCGCAGCCGACGCGAAGCGACCTTGAAACGCTTCCTCGAAGAAGTCCGCCAGGCGCGGGTAGAGGACTTTCAGGTTTTCGGGACGGACGACGCCGTGGCCTTCGTTTTCGAAGGTCAGGAGGTTGTAGGGGATGGAGTGGCGTTCGAGTTCGCGTTTCATGGCTTCGACGTTTTCGGGGGTGACGTTCGGGTCGTTTGCGCCCTGAACGATGAGGAGGCGGCCCCGGATGTTTTTGACGAAGTTGATGGGGGAGCGTTCGTGATAGCGTTTTGGGGCTTCGTTCGGGGAGCCGCCCATCATCTCCTCGGAGTACGGGCGGAGATCGGGACGGGTCGTTTCGTAGTCCACGACCAGGTCGGTCATGCCGCAGATCGGGGCTGAGGCGGCGACGAGTTCCGGCGGATAATGAGTGATCGCGCACCACGCGGAATATCCGCCGTAGGATGCGCCGGTGATCCCGACTTTGCCGGGCTTCGCTATCCCCGCTTCTACCAGGGCTTCGACGCCACGGATGATGTCGTCCTGTTCGCGGCCTCCCCAGCCATCTGTCTTGATCTCCTCCTGAAACTCCAGCCCGAAGCCGGTGCTTCCCCGGTAGTTCGGACACAGCACATTGAAGCCGCGCGAGACGAAGTACTGAATCTGCGCGCTGAAATAATCCTCGCTGTGCGCCGTCGGGCCGCCGTGGACGACGACTATGGCCCCGATGCTTTCCCGCGCCTTGTACAGCCAGCCCTGTATCTTCAACCCATCGACGGACTTCCACGTGAAGTCTTCGGCGGGGGCGAGTTTTCCGAGGTCGAGAGACGCGCGGTCCCGAAACCCCGTGACGCTCGCCGCTTCTCCGGAACTCTTCAGGCGGACGAGGTCCGCGGGGTATTGGGAGCCGTAGCGGAGGCCGAGCCAGGCGTCGCTCGTCCGGGCGAGCGGAACGAAGTTCTCCGGCAGGCGTTGCTCTTCGCCGCTTTCGGGGTCTATGAGCGTCGCTCGTTCTCTGGCGCGCTCGATTTCGATGGCCACGACCGGGCCACCGTTCGGGGGGACGAAAGCGTACTCGACGTTCCGTTTCGGGTCGTCGATGAGGGTGGTGATCTCACCGTCTTCCCACACGCCGAGCCTTCGGCGTCTTCCGTGTTCGGTGACGAACAGGACGCGCTTTCCGTCCGGGAACCACGAAGCGTGCACCTTCGCTTTCGGGCCGAAGTTCAGGATCTCGCAGTCATCCTCGCCTTCGATGTCCACGAGCCAGACCTGAAGCCCCGACGGGTCGAGGTCGTTGCGGTGGTAGAGGACGAAGTCGCCGGGACGGCTCAGTTCGGGAGCTTGGAAGTTTCCTCTTTCGGGCCTTGCGAGCACCTTTCGCTCCCCGGTTTCGAGGTCGTGGCGGATGATGTGGGCCGGTTCTATCTCTTTTCTCGCCTCGAAGTCGTGGTTGGCCGCGTACACGAGCCAGCGTCCGTTTTTGTGGAGCTGTCCGCCCCGGATATAGTAATTTGGGGAAGGCCCGGTGAGCGGTTTCATACGTCCCGGCTCGTCCGGCCTCGCCAGAAACAGTTGCGTCCTTTCGTCGCCGTCGTGGTCCTGTTCGACGATGAGTCCCGCGCTATCCGGCGTCCACGAGACGGGGTAGGTGCTATCGAGGGTCTCGGTGAGGCGTATGGGACCGTTCAAGCCGTCAGTCCGAACGGCGAAGACATCGGCGGCGGGCCCGATGCGCGACCAGCTCCACGCCACCCATTCCCCGTCCGGAGAGACGAGCGGAGATGAGAGGCTCGGGACCGAGAGGAGGGCCTGGAGTTCCCCTTCGTGGTTCATGGAAAACAAGGTATCAGATGGAGAAGCGCGTTTCGCTCTTGCGAAGTCTGTGCAGGTTGCACGAAGACATCCGGGTGGACGCTCTTTAACATTGTCTTTCATGTCTGGAATGAGGTCTCCCGGGTTCGCCATCGCGGTTCTTTTGTTCGTGTTCGTCTCGACGGGCTGCGGAGAAGGTTCCGGCACGGCCTCCGAAGAGACGGGGAGCGCGGGTGGCGAGGACGGGACTTTGACC
>JBOHBL010000689.1:0-1078 GCA_050698295.1 Rubrobacteraceae bacterium
GTGCCACCCATCACGGCCGCCAACGCCTGGATCGCCGAGCGGGCAATGTTCACATGGGCAAAGCGGGCCACGCTCGTCGCGCCGGACGTCTGGGTGTGGAATCGGAATCGCTGGCAGCGCTCGTCGGCAACCCCGAGCTGGTCGCGCACCCACTGGCTCCACATCCGCCGGATCGCCCGGAACTTGGCGACCTCTTCGAAGAAGTCGTTGTGGGAGTTGAAGAAGAAGGAGAGGCGTGGCGCGAACTCGTCCACAGGGAGACCGGCCTCGATCCCGTACTGCACGTACTCGACCCCGTCGCGCAGCGTGAAGGCCAGCTCCTGAAGCGCGGTCGAGCCCGCCTCGCGGATGTGGTACCCGGAGATCGAGATGGTGTTCCAGCGCGGCACGTGCTTCGCGCAGAAGGAGAGCTGGTCCGTCACGAGCCGCATCGAGGGGCGGGGCGGGAAGATGTACTCCTTCTGCGCGATGTACTCCTTCAGGATGTCGTTCTGGAGCGTGCCGCCGACCTCCTCCCACGGCGTCCCGTGCTTCTCCGCGACCGCGAGGTACATCGCGAGCGCGATCGGGGCGGTCGAGTTGATCGTCATGGAGGTCGTGACTTTCCCCAAATCAATTCCGTCGAAGAGGACCTCCATGTCGCGAAGCGAGTCCACGGCGACGCCGCACTTACCGACCTCCCCTTTCGCCATCTCGTGGTCGGAGTCGTAGCCGTAGAGGGTCGGGAGGTGAAAGGCGGTCGAGAGGCCGGTCTGGCCATGCTCCAGGAGATAGTGAAATCGCTGGTTCGTCTGCCGGGCGGTCCCGTATCCGGCGAACTGCCGTATGGTCCAGAGCTTGCCGCGGTACATGGTCGGCTGGACGCCTCGGGTGAAGGGGTACTCGCCGGGCCAGCCCAGGTCTCGCTCCGAGTCGAACCCGGCCAGAGTGTCCGGCCCGGCGAGAGCGTTGACCGGCGCCCCCGACACCGTGGTGAAGCCGCGTTTCCTCGGGGCCGTGCGATCGAAAGACGCTTTCGCCGCTCTCTCCCAGCGCTCCCTTCCCTTCCGGGCCTCTTCAGGGACCGTCGGGTCCTCGC
>JBOHBL010000690.1:0-5464 GCA_050698295.1 Rubrobacteraceae bacterium
TCGGCGTCGAAGAGAAGCTAAACGCCGAGAGCGCGCAAAGGATCTACGACCATCTCGAAGAGAGGCTCGCCTCCCCCGAGTTCTCCCCACGCGCGCTTTTCGAGAGGTTCAACGTCGAAACACTATGTACCACCGACGCCGCGACCGACGCTCTGGAGCGCCACAAGGCTCTGCGCGGCGAAGGCTGGGGAGGGAAGGTCCGTCCCACCTTCCGTCCCGACGCCGTCGTGAACCTCCAGACTCCGGGCTGGAGGGAGAACATAGAACGCTTGTCGGAGGTCTCCGGGATGGATGTGGGAAGCTACGAGACTTTCATCCGGGCCATCGAGGAGAGGAGGTCCTTCTTCGAGCAAATGGGGGCCGTCGCCACGGATCACAGCGCCATCACTCCTCATACTGAGCGTCTCTCTCCCACCGAGGCCGAGGCCATCTTCGCGCGCGCCCTGCGAGGAGAGGCGGACGAGCGGGACGCCGCGCGCTTCACGGCGCGCATGCTCATGGAGCTTGCCCGGATGAGCGCCGAGGACGGGTTGGTGATGCAACTGCATATCGGGAGCCTGCGCGACCACAACGAGTCCGTCCTCCGCCGGTTCGGGCCGGACAAGGGGGCGGATATCCCCGTCGGGACCGACTGGACTCGCGGGCTTCACGCACTATTGAACGAGCGTGGCAACGACCCGCGCCTACGCTTGATCCTGTTCACCCTCGACGAGAGGTCTTATTCGAGGGAGCTCGCGCCGCTCGCGGGGCATTATCCGGCGCTGCTTCTGGGGGCGCCGTGGTGGTTCTTCGACAGCCCGCTCGGGATGCGCCGTTACCTCGACGCCGTGGTGGAGACCGCCGGAATATACAACCTCGCCGGCTTCAACGACGACACGCGAGCCTTCGCCTCGATCCCATCCCGTCATGACGTGTGGCGCAGGATATGCTGCGACTGGTTGGCCGGACAGGTCGCGCGGCACCTGCTGGACGAGGACGAGGCCGCCGAGCTGGCCCGGGAGCTTGCGTACGGGCTCGCCAGGAGAGCCTATCGCCTGGAGCGGGAGTCCGTCCGGAGTGGCGCCTGATGGTGGAGGTCGGAGGCGGAGCGTACCTGGAAGGCTTGTTTTCCCTCTCTGGCAAGGTGGCCGTGGTCACCGGCGGCACCGGGGTACTGGGGGGCGAGATGGCTCACGGGCTCGCGCTCGCCGGGGCCAGAGTCGGCGTCCTCGGGCGGAGGGAGAACAGGGCCCGAAAGGTCGTCGAGGACATACGCGCAAGAGGTGGCGAGGCCGTGGCGCTCGCGGCCGACGTGCTCGACCGGGAACAGCTGGAGGCTGCCCGGGACGAGATAGTGAGACGCTGGGGTGGTGTGGACATCCTCGTCAACGCGGCTGGGGGCAACGTGCCGGAGGCTACCGTGGGCGACGAGGAGAGTTTCTTCGGGCTCTCGAAAGAAGCGTTCGGGGAGGTCTTCGACCTGAACTTGCTTGGCACCGTGCTGCCCACGCAGGTTTTCGGAGAGGCGATGGTCCGGGAACACGAGGGCTCCGTAGTGAACATCTCCTCGATGTCGGCGCAGAAGCCTCTAACGCGGGTGGTGGGCTACTCCGCCGCGAAGGCTGCCGTTGAGAACCTCACCCGTTGGCTCTCGGTGGAGTTGGCGCGCAAGCACGGCCCGGGAATGAGGGTCAACGCCATCTCTCCCGGCTTCTTCGTAGGCGAGCAGAACCGGGCCCTGTTCATGAAGGAGGACGGCTCCTTGACGGAGCGCGGAAAGAGCATAGTAGACCATACGCCCCTCGGGCGCTTCGGCGAGCCTCAAGAGCTGGTCGGGACGCTATTGTGGCTGTGCTCCGCGGCCGCCCGTTTCGTCACCGGGGTCGTGGTGCCTGTGGATGGCGGTTTCTCCGCCTTCGGGGGTGTGTAGTGACGGGCGGAGTGGCCTTCGGGATCGGACAGGACGACGGGTTCCTCTCGGAGGAGGAGGCCCGCACAGTCGAGGAGTTTCTCTCCGGGAGGGAGCTGGACGGAAGGCGCGTACTCGTCGTCGTCCCGGACGGCACTCGGACGGCCCCGATACCCCTCATGGCGCGCCTCATCCACAAGCAGCTCTCGGGCCGGGTCGCCGAACTGAATTTCCTGATCGCTTTGGGTACCCACAGACCCATGTCCCGGCAGCGCATGGATCGGCACTTTGGCTTATCCGGGGCGATGTGGGAGGAGAGCTTTCCGGGAGCTGGGGTCCACAATCACGAGTGGTGGGAAGAGCAGACCTTCGTTTCGCTTGGCGCCATATCGGCGGGGGAGATCGCGGAGATCAGTGGCGGCATGTTGAGCGAGGCGGTGGAGATACGCGTAAACCGTCTCGTGGTCGAGCATGACGCGGTTATCCTCTGCGGACCCGTCTTCCCGCACGAGGTGGTGGGGTTCTCCGGAGGCAACAAGTACTTCTTCCCGGGGGTGGGAGGACCGGAGATCATAGACCTCTCGCACTGGCTCGGCGCGCTGATAACCAACCGGGAGATCATCGGCAGGAGAGGTATCACACCCGTGCGTCGTCTCATAGACAGGGCCGCTTCCCTGATCACCATCCCGAAACTCTGCTTCGCCATGGTGGTCGTCGGGGAGGGCGCAGGACTCGCCGGACTGTGCGCTGGCTCTCCGGAGGAGGCTTGGGCCGCGGCCGCCGACCTGTCCGCCCGAGTCCACGTGAGGTACGTGAAGAAGCCGTTCCGGCGGGTACTCTCGAGGATGCCCGAAGCCTACGAAGATATCTGGACAGCGGCCAAGGGGATGTACAAGCTCGAACCGGCCGTGGCCGACGGCGGTGAGATCGTCGTCTACGCGCCCCACATCACCGAGTTCAGCTACGCTCACGGAGGGGAACTCGCGGAGGTGGGCTACCACGTCCGCGACTACTTCACGAAGCAGTGGGCCAGGTTCAAAGGATACCCTGGCGCCGTGCTCGCCCACAGCACGCACCTGAAGGGCGCTGGCGCCTACGACGCCGAAACCGGGCGGGAGCGACCCCGCGTACGCGTCACGCTTGCCACCAGCATCTCTGAAGAGCGATGCAGGGCCCACAACGTTGGTTACCTCGATCCAGACTCCGTAGACCTCGAGGAATGGCGCGGTCGGGAGGACGAAGGGGTCCTCATGGTGCCGCGGGCCGGCGAAGTCCTCTACCGTCTCCGAGCGGCCGGGGCGTAGGGCCCATAGCGCAAGTTCCGACGATCTCAACGAGGAAGGCTTTGGCTCTTGAGCGGAGCGATCCCCGAAGACGAGGACCTCCACGAGCTTCCCGAAGACCACCCGGTCGGGAAACTTCGGTAAGCTCGAACGAATCCCCCATCCTCCTTTGGAAGATTCCCTGAAAAAGCGCAAAACGCTGTAGACTGTCCCGCATGGAACCGGGAACTCATGAGGTCCTCAAAACGGAACGTGTCCATTTCGGTTCGGGAAGCCTGGATAAGCTCGAAGAGGAAGTCGAGCCGTTCGAGGGCGTCTTCGTCATCACGGGGCGGACGTTGGATGAGAAGACGGGCCTCGTTCGGCGCGTCGAGGGGATGCTCGGAGAGAGGCATGCCGGGACTTTCGCCGCGATGAGCGAACACACGCCGGGAAGCGCGGTCGAGGGGGCCGCGAGGCATGCCGAAGGCTCGGACCTTCTTATAAGCTTCGGGGGCGGAAGCGTCATCGACGGGACGAAGGCGGTGGCGAGGCGGCTCGGTTATCCGGCTCAGGTCGCCGTCCCGACCACTTTGTCCGCGGCGGAGTGGGCCGAAAGGGTCGGCGTCACGGACGAAACGGCGGGGAAGAAGAGAGGTTTCGTGGACAGGGAGGCCGTTCCATCCGTCGTCATCCTCGACCCGGAGGTTACCGTTTTCACGCCGGAGCGGCTCTGGCTCTCGACCGGCATCCGGGCTCTGGACCACGCCGTGGAAGGGTTCCTCTACGGTGGTCCGCACCCCGTAACCGACGTGACGGGCCTGGAAGGAGCGAAGCGATTGATGGAGCTTCTGCCCCGCTCGAAGGAGTACCCGGACGACCTCGGAGTCCGGGCGGAGCTTCAGGTCGCGGCGTGGCTCTCGTATTTCGCGCCGCTCAATACCCCGATGGGCCTCTCGCACAACCTGGGACGGAGGCTCGGGGCGAGCTACGGGATACCGCACGGAATAACCTCGTGCATCGCGCTCGCGCCGTCGCTCGAAGTTGTGAGGAAGGAGGTGGGTCCGGCTCGCTGGCGGACCCTGAACGAGGCCCTCGGCGGGGAGCCTTCCGAGCGAGTGGCGTGGCTTGTGCGCGAACTCGGCCTTCCGAGCAAACTCTCGGACTTCGGCGTGCCGGAAGGAGATCTCGAAGCCATCGCCGGGGAGTTCGGGGAGAACGAAGGACACGCGCTTTCGATCCTCGAACTCGCGTATCGGTGACCCGGGCCGGAAAGGACGGTTTTCTCGCGGCGCCGGGACGAGACCCCGGTTTACCGTCTACGTTTGGAAGTCAAGGCGCCGGGTAAGCGCGGAGTCAATAAACGCGACGCGGCAACGGGAGTGAGTCGTCATGTAAGCGCTTGCATGGCATGGGCAAAGAGACGTGCGGGTGGACAACTTCTCCGACCCGAAGGTGGAGGAGCCGACGGACGCCGTCGTGCGCATAACGACAACGGCTATCTGCGGCTCGGACCTTCACCTCTACGAGGTGATGGCTCCGTTTATGGGCGAGGGAGACATCCTCGGCCACGAGCCGATGGGAATAGTAGAGGAGGTCGGCCCGGAGGTAGCGAGCATAGAGCCCGGAGACCGCGTCGTGATGCCGTTTCAGATCTCCTGCGGACACTGCTTTATGTGTGATCAGGGTCTCCAGACGCAGTGCGAGACCACGCAGGTGCGCGATCAGAACATGGGAGCGGCGCTGTTTGGATACACGAAGTTGTACGGAGAGGTTCCGGGTGGACAGGCGGAGTTCCTGCGCGTCCCGCAGACTGACGGGACGACGATCAAGGTTCCGGAAGGGCCGCCCGACGAGCGTTTCGCGTACCTCTCCGACGTGCTTCCGACCGCCTGGCAGTCTGTCGAGTACGCCGGGATACCGGACGGCGGGAGCGTCGCCATCTTCGGACTCGGGCCGATAGGCGACATGGCTTGCCGCATCGCGAGCCACCGGGGCCACAGGGTCATCGCCGTGGACCTCGTGCCGGAGCGCAGAGAGCGTGCTCGCCGCAATGGCATCGAGGTGATAGACGCCTCAAACCACGACGACGTCTCCGAAGAGATCCGCCACATGACCGACGGTCGCGGCCCCGACTCGGTCATAGACGCGGTCGGGATGGAGGCTCACGGCTCGCCCGGCGCGAAGATAGCTCAGCAAATGGCCGGAATACTTCCGGAGAGGCTCGCCCAGAACTTCATGGCCGAGGCCGGGGTGGACGGGCTCTCCGTCCTCTACTCGGCGATAGACACCATGCGCCGGGGAGGCACTATCT
>JBOHBL010000691.1:0-3187 GCA_050698295.1 Rubrobacteraceae bacterium
ACTCGAGGTAGCGGACGTCCACAGGAGCGGCATCCTCCGAAAGGAGGATATTGGAGGAGGAGACCACCGCGTAGACGGCGCGTCCGCGGCTGGGATTCCTCTCGGCTGCCGCTGAAATCCGGCATCTCAAGCCGGAGGCCCGCCGGATTTCGTCCACTCACCGACCAGGGACAGCACGTAGGCCGCAGTCGCGAACAGCGCTCCGGCGCTTCCCAGCCCGACGAACGGAAGCCGCCACCCCGGCTCCAGGAAGAGGGCCAGCCCGGCGAGCGCGCAAAGCACCGCCCCCGTAAGGTGGTATGCCCTCATGCCGTAAAGCCTAGCCAGCGGGAAGAAGTGGATCCCCACGACGAAGGCCACGACCGCCGGGATGAAAGCCGCAAAGGCTTACCGTCCGAGCAAGACGACCGCGAGGGCTATGGCGGCGGCCTGAAGGCCGAACACGAGGTTGAAGCGACGGGACAAGCGCCTTCGCCGCGCCCCGGCCTCCCGCGAGTCGTCGCTCGGGAGCCTGCGGGCGGCGCGAAGCACCCTCGCCGCGCCCAGGCACAGCGGCGCCGCGAGGGTCAGGGAGAGGATGCACAGCGCCGTCCCCGCCACGCCGCCCAGCGCGCCCGCTCCGACCAAAGCCCAGATCGCGCCGAACAGGGCCATGGACAGGGCGCCGCTCGCGGTCCCTTCGAGGGCTTCCCTTCCAGGCGCTTCCCCGCTCGCGTGTCCGCGCGCCGCCGTCATGCCGCGCGACTCCGGCTTGAGCGCGAGTGCCGCAGTGTCCCTGCCGGATAATTCGGTTTCGCCCCGCGCGATGTCTCCTCCGGGCAGCGCCACACAGGTTGGCGCTCGATCACGCCGCTCATTCCAGACCCTCCCGTCTCGGACGACTTCCGCGACCGTCTTCGCACCGAAGATGCAGGAAGCCGCCGAAGGTGAGGAGGTAGGCGTTGACCACCCACGAGAGTCCCACCTGGGAAAAGCCCAAAGAGTCCTGAATCGTCGGCAGCGCGACGTTCACTATGGTCCCGTCCACGACGAGCATGAACTGCGCCGCGCAAACGAGAAGCAGCGCGAACCACCGCCTCCGGTTGTTCGGCATGGCTTCGGTCATGTTCTCTCCGGACTTCCGCTCGGACGACCGTGTGGTTATACGCGGCTTCGGCGTTTGCCCCATCGTCCTTTTGGTGGAGATTCGGGTGGGGTTACGTCGCCTGTGGCATGAATGCGCGGATGGTGGTTCCTTCTCCGGGTCGGCTCTCTATTTCGAGCGTCCCGCCCGCGCGCTCGGCGCGTTCGCGCATGGATTTCAGCCCGAGGCGTCCCGAGAAGGACTCGGAGGGATCGAAGCCCGCGCCGTCGTCGGAGACTTCGAGAGATATGCCCGTCCCGCCGCGCTCGAGTTTGAGGTCCACCTCGCTCGCTCGCGCGTGCTTGACGGTGTTGTGGAGCGCCTCCTGCGCGATGCGGTAAAGCGCCTCCTTCGCCTCCAAAGCGAGGTCCGGCTCCTCGCCCAAAACCGTGCGGACGGGGATCTCGTGCCGCGCCGACGTCGCCGCCGCCTGCTTTTGGAGCGCGGCGGCGAGTCCTTCAGCTTCGAGAGACTCGGGGCGAAGCTCGAAGATGAGGGCGCGCATCTCGGTGAGGCCGGCCTCGGCGAGCGAGCGCACGTATTCGAGCCACTCGTCCACGCGCTCCGGCGGAGCCTCGCGTTCGAGCAAAGTTCGCGCGGTGCGGGCGCCAAGCCCGATGCCGTAAAGAGCCTGCGAGACCGAGTCGTGGAGTTCGCGGGCGAGTCGCTGGCGTTCCTCGAGCGCCGCCTTTCCCTGCGCGGCGGCGAACAACTGCGCGTTCTCCACCGCCACGGCGGTTTGGTCGGCGACGGCCTTGAGGAAGACCCTCTCGTCCTCGGTGGGTTCGTGTCCGGGGAGGTAATAAAGGTTGAGCGCGCCGAGCGCCTCCCCCCGAGCGACGAGCGGCACGATGTACACCGTGTCCCACCGGACGTCGCGGACGAGGGGGTGAAGCGGGGCGTAGAGCGGGTTGTCGAGGATCACCCGCCGGACGTCGTGGCCGAGGGATGGACGGCGCGATCGGAAGACGCGGACCATGCGCGAATGTACTCCGCCGCGCCACGATGCTTGCATGGCGTCCGTGTAGCCCTCGGGAAGTCCGCGGGAACCCGCCTGACGGATCATGCTCGTCTGCGGGTCTATGAGTACAACCGAACACGCGACGGCCTCGGTCCCCTCCACGATGCCGGAAGCGAGCGCGTCCAAAGTGGTCTTCACCGGGCGGTCCACCGTCAGGCTCGCGGAGATGCCGGCGAGCGAGGTTACGCGCTCCTCGAGCATTCGGAAGGCTTCGACGCGCTCGGTTATGTCCCGGATGACGACGCATATGACTTCTCTGCCACCATAGGAAACGAGGCTCGCGGTGACCTCGACGACCACGAGAGATCCATCCTTGCGACGGTACTTCCTCTCGCCGACGAAGCGGCTCCCCTCGTCCCTGACGAGCCGGACGTTTTTGTCTATTCCCTCGCGGTCGTGGGCGACGACGTCGTGGAGCGTCATGCCCGGCATCTCCTCGGCGGCATAGCCGAGCATCTCCCGGAACGCGGTGTTCGATTCGAGGACTTCGCGCGTGTCGGCGTCGAAGAGGAATATGCCTTCGGCGGCTTGCTCGACGACGGCGCGATACCTCTCCTCGCTCTGGGCGAGCGCGTCCCTGTCCCGCTTTCGCTCGGTGATGTCCTCGACGATGGCGATGAAATACTTCGGCTCTCCGGAGGAGTCGCGCACGAGCGAGACGGTCAGGTTGATCCAGACCACGGAACCGTCCTTGCGGAAGTACCGTTTCTCGAGCGAATACCTCGGGATCTCCTCGGCCAAAAGCCGGTCCCGGTGTTCGAGGTCGCCTTCGAGGTCGTCGGGGTGGGTGATGTCTTGAAACGTCCTTTCGAGAAGCTCCTCGCGGGTGTATCCCAGAATTTCGCACAGCTTACCGTTGACCCTCAGCCAGCTTCCGTGCGGGCTGGTGTGGGCCACGCCGACGGCGGCCTGCTCGAACGTGGATCTGAAACGCTCCTCGCTCTCCCGAAGCTCCTCCTCCGCTTTCTTGCGCTCGGTGACATCGCGGATGACGGCGCAGACCGCCTCCCTCCCGCCGTATGAGATCAGGATCCCGCTCACCT
>JBOHBL010000692.1:0-1069 GCA_050698295.1 Rubrobacteraceae bacterium
GGGACGCCTGGTTCATGAGAAGCCCTCCCCCTTCGACGGCGGGGACGGCTCGCCAGGGAGCGGTCTCGTAGTACGCGGCGGGGCGCGTCCAGTAGCGCGTCATGGCGACGCGCTGGATGTCTCCGAGTTCGCCGTCTCGAATCAGGCGCCGGGCGGCGCGCGCCTCGGGGCGAAAGCGTTGCTGGAAGTTCACGGCGAGGAGACGGTTCGCGGCTTCGGCGGCTTCGATCATGGCGTCCGCGTCGTCGAGAGACACCGCCATCGGCTTCTCCACGAGCACGTGCGAGCCGGCCTCCAGACAGTCGAGCGCGATGAGGGCATGAAAAGGCTGAGGCGCGAGGATGACGCTGACCTCCGGTCGCTCCGCGGCGAGCATGTCCCGGTGATTGGCGTAAAAGTCGCAGCCAAGCTCCTCCGCCCGAAGATTCCCCTTCTCCTCATTCACGTCGCTCACGGCGACGAGTTCCACGTCCTCCGACGCGAGGGCCGGAAGGTGCGCCTTCAAAATCCCGGCGCCCGCGCCGATGATGGCATGCCGAAGTCGTCGGGACGATGGTTCGCTCATGGCGAACACTTCCTTCCCGTGGCGGTTCGACGAAGGATGGTGGGCGGCCCGCTCATAGTCGTACTCCGTAAACGTTGCCCGTACCTTCGGAGGACGAGGTGTAAATGAGCGTCTCAAGATCCGGGCCGAGAACCGGATGCGGGTGGTCGTCTTGTCCCATCCATCGAGTGTCATGCCGGCAGACGGGGCGTGTTCGGGCGTATCCGTCGGGGCCGGGGAACACCTCGGATATCAGTTGGGGATGGCCGTCCCAGTAGGCGTGGTTTCGCGAAGGATGCGGGGTAAAGTGTCCGTACCGACCGGTGGGATCCTCATCCCTCCGAAAAAAGTACTCGCGGTACTCTTCGCCGCCGGGATCGCAGAAGCCGAAGAAGTTGCGCCGCTCGCCGGTGTCCGGGGAGAAATCTCGTCCGTGATAGAGGCTCTCGCGTCCGTCCAAAGACCAAATCTCGTGGGTGTTGGAGAACGGGCGATCGGTCGGCTCCGGACGGATCTTCCATATCC
>JBOHBL010000693.1:0-1036 GCA_050698295.1 Rubrobacteraceae bacterium
ACTCCGCACCGTCTCGACGACGAGCCTCCCTGCGCCGCCGAAAGCGGGCGCGAGGGCTTGCGAGGAGACGCTGACGTCATGGGCGTCGGGCTCTCGGAGCGCCTGCAGCGGTCGCTCACCATCACCAATGCGTCTGATCAGTCACACGCTGTTAGCGCCGGTTTGAGATTGGTCGGATGCGCAGTATAGTACTTGAATCGTACTTCGTGGGCCGTCGTCTCCCTTTTGGGGAAAGGGGCGCGCCTGTCACGCGCGGACCTCCCCATGGGTGGGCGAGATCGAGGCTCGGGTCGGAGAGACCATGACGGCGAAACGTGCCCCGAACAGCGCGGCCGCTTCGAAGAACATCACGAAGAGGATCCAGGAGCTGGGGGACTGGCGGGGCGAGACGCTCGCCTGGGTTCGCCAGCTCATCCACGACGCGGACCCCGAGATCCAGGAGGAATGGAAATGGATGGGGACTCCGGTCTGGTCCCATGACGGCGGCGTCTGTACGGGGGAGTCGTACAAGCAGGTCGTGAAGCTCACCTTCTTCCGAGGCGCCTCCCTCCGGGACCCCCAGAAGCTGTTCAACTCCAGTCTCGAGGGGAACACGCGCCGAGCCATCGACATTCGCGAAGGCGAGAAGCTCAACGAGGCCGCCTTCAAGGAATTGATCCGGTCCGCGGTGGCCGCCAACTCCGCGGCTCGGGCCCGACGCGCATCCCCGAAGAAGTAGCCCGGACTCCGGCGACACCCTCCCTCCCGACGAGGGCCGGCTCACCCCCCTTCCGACCCAACTCGGACCCTCCAACCGTCGTCGCGACGAGTCTGATCCGGGGGCGTCCTTCCTCGTCGAGCTGCGTCGCGATTGACGCGGCAATCCGCCTCGCGAGGGGTGCCGTAGAAACACAAAGCCGCCGGAAATCGGAACATTGTCCAAGTGTCTGGAGAATAGAGACTTGGGCTCGATTTCTCGGAGATGATGCGAAATCCGGTGCCCGCCCTGCTCACCGCGAAGGAGGCGAGCGCCTATGCCGGAGTTCCGGTTCCACAC
>JBOHBL010000694.1:0-8671 GCA_050698295.1 Rubrobacteraceae bacterium
CGCGTGGAGCGGCAGGGGGAACTTCTCGGGGGGCAGCGGCGCGCTGGATAGCCAGCCGGTCACCTTCGCCCGCGCGTCCAGGCGCCCGAAGGCAAGACCAGCCCGGAGGAACTCATCGCCAGCGCGCACGCGACCTGCCACGCGATGGCGTTCTCGCACGTGCTGGCCGAGGGTGGAACCCCGCTCGACAGTCTCACGGCCGATGCGGACATCCACTTCGACGACGAGGCGCTCAAGATCCCGGCGGTCAACCTTAACGTCCGGGGCAACGTCGATATCAATTTGAGCGCTTCGCTGGCTTGAGACAGCCGTTAGCTGTTAGCTCTTAGAGGTCGCGCCAATAGGCTGGCAACTTTTCGCACTTTGCGGTTCTCCGAACGATTAAACCGCCTCTCAGTTAGCTGTCGCCACATTTGCTACTCGCCTATTGGCGCAAGCTCTAAGTTGTGTACATTTTTATCCAGACATGGAATCCCGACGCATACTGGAGAAACTTGTTCGGCATTCGGGGAGCGTTTTCAGAACCGGAGACGCGGTGAATGCCGGGGTCCATCCGAGGGAATTGTACGCTCTTCGCGATCGTGGATGCCTCGTTGAACTTTCCCGAGGAGTCTTTGGCTTTGCGGACGCTTTGAGTACTCCTTACCTTGACCTGATCGCAGTCAGCAAGCGCAGCTCCCAGGGCGTTATTTGTCTGAACTCTGCGCTTTCCTTCTGGGACCTCACCGACGAAGTCCCCAGCGAGGTCCACCTGGCGGTACCCAGGGGCTCGCGTCCGCCCTCGATAGACTACCCCCGACGCGCGTTCACGTCTTCGCCGCCGGCGCCTTCGAGCTGGGGCGCGAGAAGGTTCTGCTGGAGTCCGGTGAGGAAATCACCATTTACTCTCCCGAGCGAAGCGTGGTGGACGCGATGCGTCTGAGGAGCCAGGTAGGTTCCGACGTTGCCTACGAGGCCCTGAGACGTTATCTCCGCCGTCCCGGAGCCTCTCCAGGCAATCTGCTACGGCTCGCCCGACGGCTCAGGGCCGGTGGACCCATGGCGGACGCCCTGCAGGTGCTGACGGGGTGAGCGAGCCACCGATGTCGCAAGAGGTCTACCGCGCCCTGCGGCACCAGGCCAGGGAAGAGAGGAACACAGGAACTCTTCGAATTCTATCTGCTCGAACGCTTCCTCTACAGGCTGTCCATCTCTCGCTACCGCGACAGCTTCGTGCTCAAGGGCGGTCTCCTGCTCACGATCCTGGGCGTCCGCCGCCCGACGCGAGACGCCGACGTGCTGGCGCGGGGCATCCCCGGCGACGAAGAGAGCCTGCTCGCCATCGTCCGGGAGATGTCGAGCATCCCTGCCGACGACGGCATCACCTTCGAAGACTCGCAGGCGCGAGCCACGACCATCAGGGAGCATGCCGCCTATCCGGGCACGAGGATCATCGTTCCGGCCACGCTGGGCACAGCGCGTCTGCAACTCCGGCTGGACATCAACTTCGGGGATCCGGTCGGTGCAAAGGAGATAGAGTACCCGACCCTGCTATCGGACGAGCCGTTCGGTCTTCTGGGCTACCCGGTCGAGACCCTCATCGCCGAGAAAGTGGAGACCATGGTTTCCAGAGGCGACGCCAACACCCGCGAGCGCGACTACGCCGATGTCCTGGCGCTCTCGAAGGTCCACCCCATAGAGGCCGGCGCGCTACGCGACGCCCTGGAACAGACGGCCACGCACCGGGGTACGGAACTCATGCCGCTGTCCCGGACCATCGAAACGCTTCCCACCTCTCGGCAGCGAGACTGGCGAGCATTCCTCGAACGCTCTGGCCTCCCGGACATGCCCGAGAGCTTCGAGGAAGCCGTGGCGCGGGTGGCTCGCTTCGTGGATCCCATACTCCGCAACGAACCGAACCCCGTCCGCTGGAATCCCTACGCAGGAGAGTGGGAGAGGCGTGGATAAGCTCGCCGGCGTACTGCAACCAGGCTGATACGAGCCGGCACAGAGCGGACAAACGCTTCCCCCGGAATCGCCGAAAACAGCGAATAAATCAGCAGCTTCTTAAGGCTTGCAGAGAGCACCACCTGGAGGCCACCGGCGAGGAAGGCGCGAAGATGCTCGCGAAAAGCGACGTGGCGGCGGTGCTTCTTCCGGGACGCGCCCTCTTCCTCGATCTCCCGCTGCCTCCCGCCCGATTGCTCGTCGAAGAAGGCGGCATCGTCGCGCTGGCGACGGACTTCAATCCCGGAAGCTCTTTCTGTGAGTCGTTGCCGCTCATAATGAACCTCGCATGCACTCGATTGAAATTGTCTCCCGCCTGGATACCGGGCCGACGTTCTTGTGCTCGACGCGCCGGACTGGCGGCATCTCGCGTATCATCTCGGGGGGGACCGGTTCGCGGCGCGCGTGAAGTTCGGCCAGTTGTTGCGACGGACGCTTTGGAGGGTCAGGTTGTCTGCGCCGCCCGTTCGCCTGCGGGGGCGGAATCTTCCTCCGCCGGCGAGCGGGGCAGGAGGAGCATGAAGAATCCGCCGAGGAGGGCGAGGACCGCGAAGGCGTAGAAGTTCCACTCGAAGCCGAGCTGCGAGGCGGCGATGAAGCCTCCGAAGAGAGGTCCGGCTATCGCCCCGAGTCTGCCGATGCCCAGCGACCAGCCCAGGCCGGTGGCGCGGCTCCCGGCCGGATAGTACTGGGCGCAGCAGGCGTTGACGAGGATAGTGGTCCCGATGGCGCCGAGTCCGGCAACGGCGACGAGCGCGTAGAGCCCGAGGGTGGGCAACGCGAAGCTCAACAACCATATGCAGACAGCCGCCGCGAGAAAGCAGGCGATGGTGATGAGCTTGCGCCCGTAGCGGTCGGCCAGCGCGCCCGCCACCGGCGTCCCGAGTATGGCGCCGAGGTTGAGGATGAGCAAAAACGAGAGCGCCGACCCGAGCGGGTAGACCGCTTCGCGCATGATCTGGGGCAGCCAGGTGTTGAAGCCGTAGACGAGGAGCAACCCGATGAAAGTCGCGAACCAGAAGAGCATCGTCGGCGCGATGTAACTGCGTGAAAATAGCGAGGCGAGCGCGCCGAGTCTGCCCCGGCCTTCGGTGGCGGCCGGTGAGCTTGCGTCCTTGCGTTCGATCCGTATTCCGTAACGCCGCGCCAGCGCCTCGGCCTCGTCCCTGCGTCCGTTCGCCACGAGGAACCCGACCGACTCCGGCAGGAACCTCCAGGCGAGCGGGAGGAGCGTCACGAGAGGCAGCATCCCGATCCAGAACATCGTCCTGAACCCGAAGTCCGGCAGCAACGCTATGGCAAGCAGAGCCGCCAGGATGCCGCCAATGGAATACCCGCTGAACATTGTGGAGTTCGCGAGGGTGCGCCAGTTCGGCGGAGCGTACTCTATCGTCAGGGCGATGGCGGTCGGGACGACCCCGCCAAGCCCCAGCCCGGCAATGAAGCGGAACAACCCGAAAAGTTCGGCGCTCGGCGCCATCGCGCACAGACCCATCGAAAGCGAAAACCACGCGATGAAGAAGAGCATGATCTTCCGCCGCCCACGATGTCGGTGATCGTGCCAACTATCAACGCGCCGAAAAGCATTCCAATGAGGGCGTAGCTGCCGATGGCGCCCGCCTCCACCGGCGTCAACCCCCACGGCTCATACTCCAGTAAAGACGGAAGCACCGCCCCATAGACGATCAAATCATACCCGTCAAAGATGATCGTGACCCCGCATAAGGCGATCACCCACAACGCCGACCCACCGTACCGAGCCTCCGAATCCTCAGACACCGCCACCCCCAACTCCCTTGCTTTCATAAACAGTTTAAGTATAAAATAAATTCGTGAGCAGAGAAAGGTTCCCGGCGAGAGGCTGAGGGACGCGGGCCGTGTCTGATGGGGATGGAGGATATTGTGACCGACTGGAAAAGGGGTGAGCGATGCGGGTTTCCGAGGCGATAGGCGGGACGCTTGCCGGGCGAGGCGTCGAGGTTTTCTTCGGGCTTGTCGGCAGCGGCAACTTCGCGGTGGTTGAGGCGCTGTGCGAAAGCGGTGTGAAGTTCCACTCGTCCCGCCACGAGTGCGGAGCGGTCATGATGGCGGATGGCTACGCGAGAGCATCCGGCGGGGTCGGGGTATGCAGCGTCCATCAGGGGCCGGGGTTCACCAACGCGCTCACCGGTTTGACGGAGGCCGCGAAGAACCGAACACCGCTCGTGCTTCTCGCCGCGGACACGCCCGCCTCGGCGCTGTGGTCGAACTTCAAGATAGATCAGGGCGGCATCGCCGCGACCCTCGGCGCCATCGCCGAACGGGTCCGCTCCCCCGAGACCGCCGCCGAAGATACCGCCCGATCTCTTCGCCGCGCCACCGTCGAGCGCCGCCCGGTCGTCCTCAACATTCCCATTGACCTCGTCGAGGAACATTGTCCGGATGGGGAAGTTTCCATCAAATGGCCCGAACTCTTCGCGCCGCGTCCGGCGGAGGAGTCGGTGGCGGCGGTCGTGGAACTCCTCGCCGATTCGGATCGGATGGTGATCGTGGCCGGCAGAGGAGCGGCGCTCTCCGGAGCGAAGGAAGGACTCGAAGCCCTCGGCGAGAGGACGGGGGCTCTCCTCGCGACGAGCGCGATGGCCCACGGATTCTTCTCCGGAAACCCGTACGCCGTGGGCATCGCGGGCGGCTACGCCTCGCCCCTCGCCGTGGTACTCCACGGCGAGGCCGACGCAGTCCTCGCGTTCGGCGCCTCGCTCAACCACTGGACGACGCGCCACGGCAGGCTCTTTCCGCCCGAGGCGCGTATCGCCCAGGTGGACCTCGACAAAGAAGCGATCGGAGCTTTACATCACGCCGATGCGGGTGTGGTCGGAGACGCCGCCGCCACCGCCCGCGCGCTCGTCGAGGAACTCGATGCGAGGAGCATACGAAAGACGGGTTTCCGCGCCCCCGAAGTCGCCCGCGAAATAGCGAACCGGCGCTGGCGCGACGAGCCGTTCGAGGACGAGGGGACCGAAAAATTCATAGACCCGCGCGCGTTCAGCATCGCGCTCGACGACCTTCTCCCGCCGGAGCGCGCCGTCGCCACCGACTCCGGCCACTTCCAGGGCTACCCCGCGATGTACCTCGATGTCCCGGATCACCACGGCTTCGTTTTCCCGAACGCCTTCCAGTCGGTCGGACTCGGGCTCGCGAGCGGCATCGGGGCGGCGGTGGCGAGGCCGGAGAGGGTCTCGGTCGCGGCGATAGGCGACGGAGGCGCGCTCATGGCGATGGGGGAGATCGAAACCGCCGCCCGGTACCGCATACCCATGATCGTCGCGATCTACAACGACGCCGCCTACGGCGCCGAAGTCCACCACTTCGGCCCGATGGGACGCGAAGTGAGCGAAACACAGTTCCCCGAAACCGACTTCGCCGCCTTAGCCCGCGCCGCCGGAGCCGAGGGAATAACCGTCCGCGATCCTGACGACCTCGCCCCCGTCAAAGAATGGCTCGGGAGGCGAGACGGCCCGCTCGTCATAGACGCGAAGGTCAACCCCGAAGTGCGAGCCGAATGGCTCGAAGAAGCATTCAAAGCCCACTGAAAAGGAGGCATCAGGTTTCAGGCTTCAGCAAGACGCGAGCGGAGAAACGTTGTCTCGAACGCGGAACCACGCGAATCCGGTCGTGCCCGCGCAGCGGTGCCAGAAGCGAGACCGAGCGTCGCCGAAACTACCTGAAACCTGATGCCTGAAACCTGATGCCTGAAAAGGAGAAACGAAATGGTCCACAATCCTGTCGCATCGCTCATCGAGGCTCTGTCGGACGGAAGCGTCGAAATTATCGACCTCACGCAGCCGTTGAACGAGAATACCCCGGTCATAAAGCTCCCCGATCCGTTCGTGGATACGCCGGGACTCACGGCGCATGAGATCAGCAACTACGACGACCGCGGCCCGGCGTGGGCGTGGAGGTGGCTGGAGATCGGCGAGCACGTCGGTACGCATTTCGACGCCCCGATCCACTGGGTGAGCGGCAAAGACGGACCCGACGTGTCGCAAGTCCCACCCCGCCACCTCATCGCTCCCGCCGTCGTCATAGATAAGTCCGCCGAGGTCGAAGCCAACCCGGACTACCTCCTCACCGTCGAGAATATCCGCGCCTTCGAAGCCGAACACGGCTCGCTGCCACAGGGTGGCTGGCTCCTCTTCCGCACCGGCTGGGAGTCCCGCGCCCACGACGAAGAGGCTTTTCTAAACGCCTCCTCCGGGACTCCTCGCTCCCCCGGCTTCGACGCCGAATGCGCCCGCTGGCTCGCCGAGGAGTCGCCGCTCGTCGGCGTGGGCGTCGAGACCGTTGGCATAGACGCGGGCGCCGCCGCCGGCTTCGACCCGCCATTTCCGGTTCACTACTATATGCTCGGAGCGAACAAGTACGGCGTGACGCAGCTCGCGAACCTCGGCTCGCTGCCGCCGACCGGCTCGCTCTTCGTCGTCGCTCCACTCAAGCTCGTGGGCGGAACGGGTAGCCCGATCCGGACCTTCGCCCTTACGTCGCTTCGCTCCGGGGGGAGTTGAGGAATAGAGGAGTGGAGGAGTTGGGAAAGACAAATACGACTCCTCCATTCCTCCACCTCCTCCATCTCCTCCGCAGGCGAAGCGAGCTTGCCATAAAACTATTTCAAGTTTAAAATATTGATGAGACGGGAAGGCGTCTCGTGGAGACATGAAGGAGTGATGGATGAGAATCCGCTGTGTGGGCGGGGGGCCTGCGGGGTTGTATTTCGCGATCTCGATGAAGTTGCGGGATCCGT
This sequence comes from Rubrobacteraceae bacterium, assembly GCA_050698295.1. Lineage (GTDB taxonomy): Bacteria > Actinomycetota > Rubrobacteria > Rubrobacterales > Rubrobacteraceae > JACCWD01. The sequence goes on from JBOHBL010000694.1 coordinate 6,767, forward strand.
CGCACGAGGTGGTGGTGATCGAGCGCAATCCGGCGGGGGTGACGTTTGGGTGGGGGGTGGTCTTCTCGGATCAAACGCTCGGGAATCTGGAGGTGAACGACCCGGAGACGGCGCGTGAGATCCGGACGAACTTCGCCCACTGGGACGACATCGAGGTCTTCGTCGAGGGCGAGAGCATAGCCCGCTCCGGCGGACACGGTTTCGTCGGCATCGGGCGGAAACATCTCCTCGATATTTTGACGAGGCGGGCGATGGAACTCGGGGTGGAGGTTCGTTTCGAGGAAGAGGTCGGGGACGTTTCGGCGTTTTCGGGCGCGGATCTCATCGTCGCGTGCGACGGGGTGAACAGCCGGGTGAGGGAGCGGTACGCGGAGGAGTTCGGGACGAGCGTGGACGTGAGGCCCAACAAGTTCATCTGGCTCGGGACGGAGAAGCTCTTTGATGCTTTCACCTTCGCCTTCGAGGAGACGGAGGCTGGTTGGATCTGGATCCACGCCTACCGCTTCGACCAAAACACGAGCACGTGCATCGTCGAATGCTCCCAAAAAACGTGGGAAAACCTCGGCCTCGGCGAGATGGGGGCGGATGAAAACGTCGCCCTTTGTGAAGAAATATTCGCTCCATACCTTGACGGGCATTCGCTCATAAACAACGCGAAGCATCTCGGGAAAGCGCCCTGGATAAACTTCAGGCGCATCTCCAACGAACGCTGGTTCCACGACAACATCGTCCTCATGGGCGACGCCGCCCACACCGCCCACTTCTCCATAGGCTCCGGCACGAAGTTGGCGCTCGAAGACGCCATCTCCCTCGCGAACGAACTCCACGAACGAAACGACGTGACAACGGCCCTCGAAAACTACGAAGACGAGCGTCGCCTCGAAGTGATGAAGCTCCAGAGCGCGGCGCGAAACAGCACGCGCTGGTTCGAGAACGTCCCGAGATACATAAAACAGGAGCCAATGCAATTCGCATATTCCCTTCTCACCCGCAGCGAGCGAGTCAGCCACGAAAACCTCCGCCTCCGCGACAGCGAATGGCTCGAAGGCATGGAGAAGTGGTTCGCCGAAAGCTCTCCGAACGGACGAGTTCCGAACTCATCGGAGGCCGTTCCGCCGATGTTCACGCCCTTCCGGCTGCGAAATATGGACCTCATGAACCGCGTCGTCGTCTCGCCGATGGCGATGTACAGCGCCACCGACGGCACGCCGGACGACTTCCACCTCGTCCACTGGGGGTCGCGCGCCCAGGGCGGCGCGGGTCTCGTCTTCACCGAGATGACGTGCGTCACCCCCGAAGGACGCATCTCGCCGGGCTGCTGCGGTATGTACAAGTCCGAACACGAAGCCGCCTTCAAACGCATCGTGGACTTCGCGCATTCGCACACAGACGCGAAGTTCGCCCTCCAGCTCGGACACTCAGGCGGCAAAGGCTCCACGAAGCTCGGGTGGGAGGGGAACGACGAGCCGCTGGAAGAAGGAAACTGGGAGGTGATCGGACCTTCCCCGGTGCCGTGGAGCGAAGCCAACCAGATACCCCGCGAGATGACGAGAGAAGACATGGACGAGGTGAAGACGGCCTTCGTTCGCGCCACGCAGATGGGGGCGCGTGCTGGCTTCGACATGCTCGAACTCCACTGCGCCCACGGCTATCTCCTCTCCGCCTTCATCACTCCACTCCTCAACCACCGCGCAGACGAGTACGGCGGGAGTCTCGAAAACCGCCTTCGCTTCCCGCTCGAAGTCTTCCGCGCCATGCGCGACGTTTGGCCCGTGGAAAGGCCGATGAGCGTTCGCATTTCGGCGCACGACTGGGTCGAGGGCGGCCTCACCGACGAGGATGCCGTCGAGATAGCGCGAGCCTTCTCCAATGCCGGCGCCGACCTCATAGACGTCTCCGCCGGAC
>JBOHBL010000695.1:0-1853 GCA_050698295.1 Rubrobacteraceae bacterium
CGAAAAGTCCTCGGCGAAGACGTCACGGAACTGGCCCGCGAAGGGGACCAAACCGCACTCGCCGTCCTCGAAGAGGCCGGGACGTGGCTCGGGATCGGGCTGGCGAGCTTCGTGAACATCTTCAACCCGGAGGTCGTGGCGGTCGGAGGCGGCGCGGCGGAGGCCGGGGAGCTGATCCTGAACGCGGCGCGGCGCGAAGTCCGTCTCCGCGCCCGATCTCCGTCGCGGGATTTGGCGGAGGTACGGCTCGCCTCCCTCGGCCCGGAGTCCGGAGTCCTGGGAGCCGCCGCGCTCGCGAGAGGCTCCGGCGGCGAGTGCGTCTTCGGATAGCTCGTGCCTCTCTACGTCGTCCCGACCCCGATAGGCAACCTGGAGGACATAACGTTGCGGGCTTTGCGGTACTTGCGCGAAGCGGACGTGATCGCCTGCGAAGACACGCGCCGCACCGGAAAGTTGCTCGAACACTACGAAATAAAGAACTCGCTCGTCTCCCACCACGAACACAACGAAGAACGCTTCGCTCCCGACCTCGCCGAGAGGGCGAGAACCGAAAACGTCGCCCTCGTCTCCGACGCCGGCACTCCCCTCGTCTCCGACCCCGGCTACCGTCTCGTCGAAGCCTGTGTTGCGGCCGGAGTCGAAGTCGAAGTCCTTCCCGGACCTTCGGCCCTGACGACGGCGCTCGCCGCTTCCGGGCTGCCTGCGGATACGGTCGTCTTCGTCGGATTCCCGCCTCGGAAGGGGAAAGAGAGGACGGAGCTTTTCGAGAAGGTCTCGCGCGAAAAGTCCACCTTCGTCCTTTTCGAGTCTCCGAAGCGGCTCGTAAAGACGCTCGACAATTTGCCGGAAGACAGTCGCGTCGCCGTGTGCCGGGAACTCACGAAGCTCCACGAAGAGATATTTCGGGGGAGCGCGAGAGAAGCGAGGGAGCATTTCTCCGGCGAGGTGAAGGGGGAGATAGTCCTCGTCGTCCGGGGCGGAAGCGAATCCGAAGCTCCGGACCTCGAAGCCGCTGTCGCGCTCGCCGGGAAATACGTCGCGGAAGGAGAGAGCAAATCGAGGGCGGCGGCGCGGGCGGCGAGGGAGACGGGGTGGAAAAAGAGCGAAGTCTACGAGCGTTTGATCTGAATATCGCAGTTATAATGGAAGCGAAAAAGCTGACTGGCCGACCAGCTATAATCCCCCTCATGCTCGTTGACTCTCACACTCATCTTTTACGGTTGAAAGCCTCTCCGGAGGATGCCGTTCGAGAGGCCGCCGAAGCCGGGGTCGGCGCTATAGTGAACATCGGGACGAACGTCGAGGATTCGCGGGAAGGAATAAAGCTCGCCTCTTCGATGCCGAACGTCTATCCGGTCGCGGGAATTCATCCCCACAACACGGGCGACCACTCGACGGAGAACCTGGAGGAGCTCTCGGAGATGGCTTCTTCGGGCGGGGTCGTCGCGCTGGGGGAAGTCGGCCTCGACTATTACCGCAACCACTGGCCCTCCGACGCTCAGAAAGCCCTCTTCGAGGACGCCGTTTCGCTCGCCAACGAGGTCCGTCTTCCGCTCGTCATCCACACCCGCGAAGCCTTCGACGACACGATGGATGTCCTATCCAATGCCCGCGTCCCGGTCGTCCTCCATTGTTTCGAGGGCGGCGAGAGGGAAGTTCTGGAGGCCAAAGAACGGGATTACTACATCGGCCTGACCGGGAACGTTACGTACGAAAAGAGCGCCACGGCGGAGGTCCTCGACCTCATCGACCCGGAGCGGCTGATGGTCGAGACGGATGCTCCGTACTTGAGTCCGCAACCCCTTCGCGGCAAGCCGAACGCCCCGAAGAACGTAGTCCACACGGCCCGGTTC
>JBOHBL010000696.1:0-6060 GCA_050698295.1 Rubrobacteraceae bacterium
CTCGCAAACGACGCCGCGCGAGATTTTTCGCGCCCATCGTTTTTCCGCAACGATTTCGCGAGGCGGTTCTGGGCGACCTCGCGAGCCATCTCCTCGCGCCTCTCTTTAATGGACCGGATGTCCGCAAGCATCTCGTGCAACTTCGGGTCCTCCTCCCTACGCCGCGCCTTTGCGCTCCTCTTTCTCCGCGAAGGCGCACTCTTCTGGTTCCGGCTTCTCGCCCGACTGCCACTTAGCTCCGCAGGAGACGCACTCGAACTCGTCGTCCGCGCCGCGAGCGTCCCTCTTACAGCAGTCGGGGAGGTCCGCCTGGTAGAAGACCTCCCCGCCGAGGGCGGCGCTCCAGAGCCGCACTACGCGGCCTTCCCGGAGAGGCGACCGATCCACTCAGACGCCTCTTCGCGCGTCAGCTCGGAGATCTTCTTTCCAACCATCTCCTCGAACTTGGGGATGCCGTCATCGACCACGTCCGAGATGAGCGACTCCAGATAGTTGAGCTGCTTGCGCGTAGCCGGCAACTCGCCTTTGGAAACCTCGCTCGCCTCGCTCTTAGCAGCCGGCCGCTCCTTGCGCGGAGCCTCGACCGCCTCATCGCCGCCTTCGGTCCCGCCAAGCTCCTCGAAAGCCGTGACCGCGACGTTGATCGCATCCCTCAGAGCCCGCGCCTTCGCCCGCGTCTCGGCCATCCGTATGAGGTGCGGAGCAATGCTCCGATTGACGTTCTCCGGGCTCGCGTCCCCGATGCCGCTGAACTTGCCCTCCTCAGTCCTCACCACCGCCTTGACAATGGCGACCTCGCCGTTCTCCATGCCCGGAACCTGAAGCAACTCCGTCTCGATGCTCCTGAGTCCCCGGTTGTGGGCCTCCTCAAGAAGCCCCGCATAGAGGACAAAACGCTTTCCCTGGCGCTCGATCATGTACTCTTCACGCATCGCTAAACTCCTTTCGATGCCCGACTATACCGACATTTCTTTCTTCACTGAGATTAGTGAAATAGAAGTCAAATAAAAACACTAGGCGATCCTCTCGTAGGTGTATTGCCTTCCGCCGGCCTCGGTACGGCGACCGATAAGGCCGCGCTTGACGAGGTTGGTGGCGCGATTATTGCAGGCGGTGTGGTTGACGCCGAGTCGTTCGGCGAGTTGGGCGGTGGTGATCGAACCTGTTTCCTGCACGACGTTGAGGGTATTGAGGAGGTGGTCTTTGAGGGCCCCGATCACGGTCGGTTGCGCGCCGACTTCCTCGACCCGGATCATGGCGAGATCCCGCTGCCGCAAGGACGCCTCGACGTTCTCAAGAAGATCCCGGTCCTCCTCGACCAGCACGAGATACCTGTCCCCGTACTCCCGGTTCGCGACCCTGGAAACAAGTATCCCCAACGCCTCGTCCGCGAACGAGTAGTCCATCATCTCGACGCCGCGAGTGTCCACATACAATACCCCGCCCTTCGGAAGCTCCTCAAGAGCCTCCGCCAGAGCCTCGCGCACCGTCCGGCCCGTCCCGCGAGTCACCATCAACTTGCCCCCAAAGTCCCCGCCTGAGACCTCGAAGACGCGGTGCGCCCGCTCCTCAGACACCGAATCCATCCTCACTGTATTCAGTGAAATCATATGAGAAGATTGTACCCGGTACATCGTGGGAGGTCAAGGGTTTTTTCGGAAGTTGGGGAATACTGTTCGTCACTCGCTACCTCCGGTGGGATTTCTTCGAGTTTTCGGGTGGACATCTTCGGCGTGTCGGGGGAGGGAGACGCGGACGAAGGTTCCGGGGAAGGGTGGGACGTTGCGGGAATTCTTGCGTTTCTCATAGACTGTGATGCGTCCCGAGCCGGAGCGGATGGAGAGGGAGCCTCCGTTTTTGGCGGCGATCTGGGCGACGAGGGTGAGACCGCCGCCGCGTCCGACCTCGCCTGTCGTGGAGACGCCCATTTTGAGGGCGTGGCGGATGGCGTCGTTGTCCGTGCTTGTATGTTCGGCGTAGGCGGGGTTTCTCGACAACGTCTCCCGGACTCCGACGCCGCCGTCGGCTATGGCGACTATGACCTCTTCGCCGCGGCGTCGGGAGCCGCTGACGATGTGGTGGTACGCCTGGACGGCGGCGTAGGCTCCGAATGAGGAGGCGCCGTGTTCGGCGGCGTTCGCGCAGATCTCCGACAGAGTGGAGCAGATCGCGACTCGCTCCCTGAGCAAATAGCCCTGATTTTCGAGGATCTCCGAGATGCGATGGATGATCTTCGGTATCTCCTCCTCGCTGTGGAAGTTCACGAGTTCTTGCAAAGTGCCGGGATCGTGACGCTCCCTCTCTTCGAGGGAGGACACGTCCACGTTCGTGTGGAGCTTGTCGCCGAACATGCGGAAAAAATCCATCCGTTCGAGGTACGCGGGAACGTTGCGTCCGCTCAGAGAAAGGCTGACCTCTTCGCAGCGAGCCGTCAGGAGTTCCAGCAGCGCGGCGAGGCCGCAAAGGCCGGCGGGCTCCACAAACTCCACCTGACGCAGGTCGAGCGAGATGGGAGAGCCGTCCATTGCCTCCGCGGCCTCGAAGGCCGGGTCGAGGCTCCCGAGGGTGAGTACGCCGCTCATCGCGCCCTTGTCGCGGATGTTAAGTGTCAGGTTCGTGTCCACATGGTTGATTGTAGTCAATAATTGCCAGTCAATTGACAAGAGACCGGAGACTTCGCCAAAGCGATGGGGACTCAACCATTCACGAGCGGAAGTCTCTCATCATCTGGTACGCGAGTCATAAGGTTTCGGAGTTTAGCCAAACCGATTGAACATTGACCGTTTTTCTGCCTTCGACCAGCATGGCTCCATGCTAGTTCTCCCGGCCCATTGAACACTTCTTCCGCAGAACCGTCCCTCATGATCTGCAAAACTATCAAGTGTTTAGGGCTGCTTCGAAGAGCCACGCCCCGAGTTCCCTGGGCAGCTTTAATTTGTACGAGCCTACCGTCCCTTGCCTTTGCGTCGCGGCACTCAGTGCTGCCTGTGAAGAGTTCGAGGTCATAACGGTACTCGGCTAATACTTCACCCAAGCTGCCAACTATATGCCCGTCAAGGGTGAAACGCCGCCCTGGAAATCGGCGCTCGAGTTCATCAACGATCTCGTATAACTTCTTCACGAGGTTCGGGATGTGATCAGTCGCGTGCAATATCGTTGCCTCTAACTTCCCCGCCGACGCTCGTAAAACAACTCCGAATACCGGCGGTTGTCGTAGCGGCTGAGGATGGAACCGTCCCCGACTTCCTCGAAACCGAGCTTCTCGAAGACGCGCTGCATCCGGCGGTTGTGCGAGAGGGTCGAGCCGCGCACGAGGTCGAGTTTGAGTTCCTCGAAGGCGTATTGCAGGAGGAGTTCGACGGCTTCGGAGGCGAGGCCGTGGCCCCGGAGGTTCTCAGGCCCGATCTTGATGCCAAATTCGCAGCCGCTTTTTCTGAAATCGTAGTGGGTAGCCATCCCGACGGACTCGCCTTCGAACTCGATAATGAAGGTCCTGACGCTACGGTCGTCCCAGCGGGCGAGGTAATCGCGGCGGGCGGCGGGGAGGGAGATGGAGATCGGGGCCCGTCCGTTCCAGGCGGCGAGTTCGGGGTCTCTGTCCCAGGCGTAGGCGGCCTCCACGTCCGACTCGCGCGGCGGCCTCAAGGTGACGCCCTCTCCTTCGAGGGTCCGGATCTCCTCCGCGTGTATGGCTTCTCCTCTCGTGTTCGACGATACTCCACTATACACGGCCATTTCCGTCGGGGGTGTGATTTTAGCTAGAATGAGGGGAGTTCAAAAGCAGGGAGCGGAGCATTTGAGCAGCACGGTCGGAGACCTTTTCGGCGGATCCTCGCGGAGGATGCGCGACGATGTCTGGGGCGACATCCCGGTGAACCGCGCCGTACGCGCTTTGCTCGAAACGAAGGCAATGGAGCGCCTGAAAGGCATGCGCCAACTCGGCTTCGCGTCTCAGGCGTTCCCGTCCGCCCGTCACTCGCGCTTCGACCACGCCCTCGGTGTCTACCACCTCACCCAGACGACCCTCAAACGCATCACGGACTCGGGAGCTTATCTGGAAGACAGGGAGATGCAGGGCGCGCTGGCCGCCGCGTTGTTGCTCGACGTGGGGCGCTACCCTTATTCCGAGGCCCTCGAAAACATCGCCCTCCCCGCCATGATCGGGGGCAAAGAGTTGAGCCGACGCTGGGTCGAGCAGTCGGAGGCGGCGAAGGTGCTGCGAAACGAGTGGGACGTCGAGCCGCACAACGTCTTCAGGCTCATAACCCGCGACGACGAGCCGCCCCTCGGCCTCACGCCGACGGAGCACCTGATCCGGGACATCCTCTTCGGCTCACTCGACGTGGACGCGCTCGACTCCCTCGTCCGCGACGCGAGAGGAGCCCAGGTCCCCTTCGGCCTCCTGAAAATAGACTCGCTCATGGAGCACCTGCGCCTCGTCGGACAGGAGAACCGGGCTCTCCTCTCCATCGACGAAGACGGCGCCGGGGTTCTCCAGTCGCTCGTCTTCTCGCGCTATTTGCTGCGCTACACCGTCTACGGGCATCACGACCTCCGCATCCCAACCGCGATGTTCGCGCGCGCCGCCCAGGACGCCATTCAGGACGAGAGGGTCTCCCCGGACAAGCTCTCCGAACAGGACGACGCCGGAGCCTTCGTCCTGATTCAGGACTCGGGCCGGAAGGGAGACTCCATCGCCACCCTCGCCAAACGGCTCGCCGACCGCCGGCCATATTTCAGGGCCCTCGAGATAGACGAGCGCCACAAGAGCTACGTCTCACTCATGCGATTGCGGGACGACTCCTCCTGGCGCCGGCGCGTCGAAGAAGCCTGGTCGCGCTACCTCACCCGCTACCGAAAAGGAGAAGCCGGTCCCTTCGACATCCTCATGGACATACCGAAAAGAGAACGCCTTTCCGTCGGCCTGCGCTACATCCGGCGCCTGCCGCTGCCGGGAGAAAGGAACCTCACCGACTGGCAAAACCTCTCCGGCATGACCGACGAGGACATGCGCCGCCACAACATCCCGCTCCACAGAATACGCGTGATCGCCGCCGGCAAAGACCTCGTCACCTCCGTCAGACGCCACGCCGAAGAACTCCTCACCATCGCCGAAGAAGTGGGATAATTCAGCAGGTCAGCACGCTTCGCTTCTCAGCACTTCAGCTTCTTCTTGCGGAGTTCGGGTCGTTATACCGGATCCGGTAGATTCCTTCCCAGAGCCGCATTCGTCTTTCCCCCGACTCCCGACCTCGCCGAGTACGGAACTCTCCACCCGGATCCGGTATTATTCCTCGCGATGCGTAATGACCCGCGCCATCCATCGGGCGGCGAACAGCGAGAAAGCCACAATCTACGACGCCTTCCTGCTGACTGGTCAAGATGCTGAAGTGCTGACCACCCCATGAAAAAAGGGCCGGTGTTTTTATAAGGGTGTGACCCTTTTCCGGCCCTTAGCGGTTCCCAGATGAAACCGCTAGAAAGATATTAATAGTATAAACGCCACTCCATCCGCGATGCAAGTCCTCAGCCGCTCTCTCAATAAAACTTAACTTTCGACCTCTCCTCCGCTGATGCTATAATCCCCACCGTCCACCGGGCCACTAGCTCAATTGGCAGAGCAAGAGACTCTTAATCTCTAGGTTCCAGGTTCGAGTCCTGGGTGGCTCACTTAGAAAAAGCCCTGCAAACAGCGGGGAAATGGGAAAGCCCCGGTCATCTCGCCGGGGCTTTGTGCATCAGTTTGTGCATCAATGCGGCCCGAAACGCCGCTTTTCGCTATCCGAGGGCTTCGTCTATCGCCCCGCCCGTGCCGCCGTCCATGCCGGGTATGACGTGAGAATACGTGTCGAGGGTGAGGGCTATGGAGGCGTGTCCGAGGAGTTCTTGGACATACTTCGGGTGGATGTTCCGGGAGAGTAGCAGCGTGGCGCAGGTGTGGCGGAGGTCGTAGAGCTTGAAGCAGTCCGGCAGCCCGGCGCGTTTGGCGGCGGCCTTGAACTCCCGGTTCAGGTTGCGCTGGCTCTTCGGGGTTCCGACCGTCGAGGGGAACACGAGGTC
>JBOHBL010000697.1:0-2823 GCA_050698295.1 Rubrobacteraceae bacterium
GGGTCTGCCATACGACGCGGTCCTTCATTCCGGCGAGAGCGCGACGACATATCATAATCGGTACGCCGAGGAATGGGCGCGCATAAACCGCGAAGCCATCCGCGAGGCAGGTCGCGAAGACGACATCGTCTTCTTCACCCGCTCCGGTTTCACGAAGAGTCCCCGCTACTCGACGCTCTTCTGGCTCGGTGATCAGCTCGTTTCCTGGGACGAGCACGACGGCATGAAGACGGCGGTGACGGGGATGCTCACGAGCGGGCTTTCCGGCTACGGCCTCACGCACTCGGACATCGGCGGCTACACGGCGCTGAATAACCCCATCCGAAACTACCACCGTTCCAAAGAACTCTTCCTGCGCTGGACGGAACTCGCCGCCTTCACCCCCGTCTTCCGCACCCACGAAGGCAACCGCCCCGAAGAGAACCACCAGTTCTATTCCGACGACGAAACCATGCGCCACTTCTCGCGCTTCGCCAAAATATACGTCGCCTGGAAACCGTACAGAAAACGCCTCGTCGAAGAACACGCCGAGACCGGACTCCCCGTCGTCCGCCACCCGTTCATCCACTACCCGAACGACGAGGAAGTCCATGAACTCCGCCACCAGTTCATGGTCGGCTCCGAGCTCATGGTCGCCCCCGTCCTCGACTCGAATACGGAGACCGCCGAGGTGTATCTCCCCGCCGGGAAGTGGGTGCATTTGTGGAGCGGAGAGGAGCACGGAGACCCGAACGAGGGAACTCATGAGACGGTGGACGCGCCGATCGGAGAGCCCGCCGTTTTCTATCCGAAAGGCTCCGAGGCGGGACGCGACATCCGGGCCGAGATGCAGCGACAGCGACCGATCCCATAACCGAAAACCGCGAGTCGTTGTTTTTCGATTCGCGGCGAAGCGACCTTGCCACAACCCCGAATCCATGTGATACTGAATGTAACGTCATGTTACAAAGTACCGACATTGCAACGATTTCGAGTAGCAAGGAACTTATAAGTCGTTACAAGGAGGTTTTTGGTGGAGATTCTGGAGATACGGACGGACTATTTTCGGGAGATCGAGAAATTAAAAGGCGAGACGAACGCGGTGATTCTGGCTCATTATTATCAGGAGCCGGAGATTCAGGACGTGGCGGATTTTATCGGGGATTCTCTGGGGCTTGCCCGCGAGGCGCAGGAAACGGACGCGGACGTCATCGTTTTCTGCGGCGTCCACTTCATGGCCGAGACGGCGAAAATTCTGAACCCTGAGAAGACGGTCGTTTTGCCGGATTTGGAGGCGGGATGTTCGCTGGCGGATAGTTGTCCGCCGGATGAGTTCGAGAAGTTCATAAAGGAGAGGCCGGGCCATGCCGTCGTCTCGTACGTGAACACTTCGGCGGCGGTGAAGGCGTTATCGGACGTCATATGCACTTCGAGCAATGCGGAGAAGGTGATCGGGAGCATTCCGGAGGACGTGCCCATCATCTTCGGGCCGGACAAGCATCTCGGTCGGCACCTCGTCGAGAAGACGGGGAGGGAGATGCTTTTGTGGCCGGGGACGTGCATGGTGCATATTTTGTTCTCGGAGCGGAAGATCCGGCACCTCAAAGTGAGACATCCGGAGGCGGAAGTCCTCGCGCATCCCGAATGCGAGGAGCGGGTGCTTCGCCTCGCGGATCACATCGGGAGCACGTCCTCGCTTTTGAACCGCGCGGTGGAGAGCGACGCGAAGCGGTTCATCGTGGCGACGGAGCCCGGCATCATCCACCAGATGAAGAAGGCCGCGCCGGAAAAGGAGTTCATGCGCGCTCCGGGTCGCGGTCCCGAGGGCTCGTGCGAGGCGTGCGGCGAATGCCCCCATATGCGCCGGAACACGATGGAGAAGCTGTATTCGTGCATGAAGAACCTCGAGCCGGAAATAACGCTCGACGAGGAACTGCGGCTCGCGGCCCTCCGTCCCATCGAAAGGATGCTCGCGCTGTGATGGACCGGACGGAGGTGCACGGACCGTCCGAGGCGCTCGTGGACGTGGCGCGCCTCGCTCTGCGCGAAGACCTCGGACGCGGCGACGCGACCTCGCTCGCCACCGTGCCGGAGGACGCTCGCGCTCGCGGGCGGTTCGTCGCCAAAGAAAGCCTCGTCGTATCGGGGCTGGAGGCGGCGAGGGCGGTCTTCTTCGCGGCGGATGAGGGACTACGCTTCGAGGCGTTCGTCGAGGAAGGGGACCGGGTCGAGGCCGGGAGCATCATGGCGGAAGTCGAAGGTTCGGCGCGGTCCATGCTCGCCGCCGAGCGGGTCGCTTTGAATTTGCTCATGCGCTTATCGGGCGTCGCGACGCTCACGAGGGAGTACGTGGAGGCCATCTCCGGGACGAACGCTCGGATAACCGACACTCGCAAGACCACGCCGGGACTCCGGGTACTCGAAAAAGCCGCCGCGCGGGCCGGGGGCGGGGTGAACCACCGGTTCGGCCTCGACGACGGCATCCTCATAAAAGACAATCACCTCGCCGTCGCCGGGGGCGTGTCGGAAGCGGTTCGCCGGGCGAGGAAGAACTCGCCGCGCCTTCTCAAGATCGAGGTCGAAGTCGAGAGCGTCGAGGAACTCGAAGAAGCCCTCGAAGCGAAGGCCGACGCGGTTCTCCTCGACAACATGAGGCCGGAGGAAGTGCGGGTTTGCGTCGAGAAAGTGAGAGAAAGAGCGCCGGATGTTCTCATAGAAATCTCCGGCGGGGTGAAATTGGAGACCGCGCGCTCTTACGCTGAAGCCGGTCCGGATCTCATCTCGGTAGGGGCGTTGACGCACTCGGCTCCGGCGGCGGACGTCTCGCTGGAGATGGAGCCGTGA
>JBOHBL010000698.1:0-6737 GCA_050698295.1 Rubrobacteraceae bacterium
CGCGAGTAGACGCCGTAACGTTTCCCGCCGACCTCGAAGTCTGCTTCGAGGAGACGCGGCAACTCGAAGTAGGCGAACGCCCGCGCCCAGAAATCCGGTTCGGCGACGGGGAAGAGGGTGAACGCGAGGCGCGGCGTCGCGAGGTAGTGCTGGGCGACGTTGACGAAGAGGAGGCTTTGCAAGGCGGAGACCTCCTGGTAGCTCTCCCGCGCCATCCAGAAACGGAAGAGGATGGCGCTCTCGCCGGCGCGAAGCGGCGCGCTTCTTTCCAGATACCCGAGCGCCGCCTCCACCGCAGGGTCGGCGCCCCTGTCCGCCTCATCCGCATCGTGGAGCGCGACTTTCAGGAGGAAGCCGCCCGGCTTCCCATCCGGGTCGCGGTGGAGGACGACGTTGGAGGGTTGGCTGTCCATCCAGCGCGAAGCGAGGAGGGCCGACTCCTCCCCTTCGTGGGCGGCGACCATTTCGAGGAGGCGCGGTTTGTCTTCCTCCCGCATAGGTTCGGGGGAAGAGGAGCCCGTTTCCCGCCACTCGAAGAACGGCCGGATCACGGGGTTGTCGCGGTGGAGGTGCATGTAGTCGAAGAGGGCCTTTTGTTGCTCGAGGCCGCGGGTCTGCTTGAGGCGGCTCACATAGTAGCTTCTCGCTCTGGCGTGAAGCTCGGCGTGCCAGTCGGGGTTTCGCCAGCGGAGGTCGGCTGTGAGCGCCTCGCGAGCGGCGGCGTGGGGGAAAAGTCCCAGCGGTCCCGGCTCGATGAACGTGAGGTTTCTCAGCCATTCGAATAGCTCGTGGACGTCCGGGATCGAGAGCATGCGCGAGAGGAGCGTCTCGGTGGTGTGGCGCGCCAGGGCGCACGATTCGAGGGCGGCGCGGTGGGCGGGACCCGGAACGTGGCGGACGAAGTGGTCGAGGAGGCTCCGGATCACGTCGGGACTCTCCTCGGGTCGGAAGCGGATGCCGGGCCGCTGATCGAAGACGTCCGCGACGAGGGAGAGCGCGAGCGGATGTCCGTGCGTGAAACCGAGGATGTCTCCGTGCTGCTCCTCCGGCACTTCCCGTCGGCGGAGGTATTCACGACTCTCTTCCTCGCTGAGGTTCCCGAGGCGGAGGGGCCGGATGAAGCTCCGCCAGCCGGGGTCTATCCTCCACGCCTCGGGTGGCGGGTCGCATCCGGCGATGACGAGGAGGAAGTCATCCGGGAGCCGAAGGAGGAAATCACCCTCGATCCAAGCCCTCAATGACGAGAGTTCCTCATAGGCATCCACGAGTATGACCCTCCGGGCCGGACGGTCGGCGTCGAGGCTCGCCACGTCTTCGAGGACCTTCGAGAAAGTTCCCGGCGAAGGCTCGACCTCGCGCCCGTCCACGAAAAGAGCCGGGATCCCCGCTTGCTCGCAGAGGTGGTCGAACTCGCGTAGCAGGGTCGTCTTGCCCACGCCTCCCGGCCCGGAGACGTAGAGTACGTTGAAAGGTAGCTCGGCGGCCGAGACCGCCGCCGAAAAAAGCTCGCGCTCGGTGACCCTGCCGACGAACTCCCGGTGCCGTTCGAGGTCGAGGCGGTCGAGGAGGGGGGACGTCACGAGACGCGCATCCCGGTCTCTGCCGCGACTGTCGTGGAGGACGACATGACATGTGTCCTTTCTCCGCTCGCAGGGATTTTTACAAACCTCCGGGCGCGGCGCATCACTCAAATGAGTGATTTTTGCGCGAAGTCCCGCCGTTTATCGCGTTCGGTTTTCCGCATTCGGATAAAATGGCGCGAAAGCCATGAGGAGGAGGAGAGCGATGAGCGACATCACGTGGGACCCCGAGGCCGACAGGCGGATCAAACGCAGCCCGTTTTTGATGCGGCGCTTCATTCGAAAGAGGATCGAGGACAGGGTCCGAAGCCGGGGACGCAACCACGTCACCGAGGCCGACGTGGACGAGAGCGCGCGCATGTACCGCCAGTACCGGTTTAAATGACCGGGAGTAGGGAGGCGCTCGCTATCGCTCGCTTCGGGAGTCGGGGAGGGCTTTGTCCTCGGGACTTTGCATTTGTTTCACGTTTCTTTGTGAGAGGAGCGGTTTTATCGCATGGGGTGGATAGAGACGGTTCCGGAAGGGGATGCCGAAGGGAGGCTCGCCGAGGTTTATCGGCGCATCGCGGGTCGCTCCGGCGGGGTCGCGAATATTTTGAAGGTTCAGTCTTTGAATGCGGATGCGCTCTCCGATCACTTCTCTTTTTACCGGACGCTCATGTTCGGGAAGTCGCGGCTTTCGCGCGCCGAGCGAGAGGCTATCGCCGTCGTGGTTTCGGCGGAGAACGAATGCCATTACTGAGTCGCCCATCACGGGGCGGCGCTCCGTGCCGCATCGAAGGATGAAGCTCTCGCGAAAGCCGTCATCTCCGACTGGCGAAAGGCCGAAGTCCCTCCCGGTCTCCGCGCCATGCTCGAATACGCCGCGAAGCTGACGAAGAGCCCCGCCGCCGTCACGCGGGAAGACGTCGAGGCGCTTCGCGAAGCCGGGTTCGACGACCGCGGCATCCTCGATGTGGCGCAGGTCGTCTCGTATTTCAACTTCGTGAACCGGATGGCCGAAGGGCTCGGGGTGGAGTTGGAGGAATGAGGTCGCCCCGGATCACACACCTCTCGTGGGGGAGGATCGAGACCGAAGACGGAGCTTCTTTCAAAGACGCGAAGCTCTTTCCCGGCGGCGCGAGGGAGTGGGACTGGAACGAGACCGGCACCCGCCACGAGCCGGGCGTACAGCCCGCGGACGTGGAGGAATTGCTGAAAGCCGGCGTGGAAACCGTTGTGATCGGGGTCGGTTTCCACGAGCGCCTCGGAGTCTGCGAAGAGACGCGGAGGACTCTGCAAGAGAGAAGCGTCGCGCTCCACGTTCTACAGACCGAAAGAGCGGTTCGGCTTTACAACGAACTCCGCGAAAACGAAAAGGTCGGCTCTCTCATCCACTCCACCTGCTGAGGTTCGAAACATAAAGCATTCTTGCGCGGGAACGAAATACGCCTCGCGCGAACCGGGATAAAAGATTGAGCGTGAGCGGATTTGGGAAAGAGGTAGCCGGACAGGGATCGCATGATAACGCTCAAGAAGCGTGGTGAAGGAGGTAAGGGTGAGCGAGGCTACCGCAAACACCGTAGAGAGTAAGGTACCTGCCAGGTTGGACAGGCTGCCGTTTGCCCGGTGGCACTGGCTGGTTATAGCCGCGTTGGGGATCACCTGGATCCTCGACGGTCTCGAAGTGACCGTCGTCGGAGCGATAGCCGGAGTGCTCACCGACCCGGTCTCAGGGCTGAACCTTTCGGGGGGGCAGATCGGACTGGCAGGAGGCATCTACATAGCCGGAGCTTGCCTGGGCGCTCTCATCTTCGGTTTTTTGACCGACAAGTACGGGCGCAAGAAGATGTTCCTCATCACGCTGGCCCTGTATCTCACCTTCAGCTTCCTGACGGCCTTCACGTGGAACTTCTGGAGTTTCGTCATATGCCGCTTCATCGCCGGCTCCGGCATCGGGGGGGAGTACGCGGCTATCTACTCGGCCATAGACGAGCTTATCCCGGCGCGCTTTCGCGGCCAGGTTTCGCTCGCTATAAGCGGCTCGTACTGGGTCGGGGCGATCATGGGCAGCGCCCTCTCCCTCGTGCTCCTCAACGACGCCATCGTAGACCAGTTTTACGGCTGGAGGATCGCCTTCGGCCTCGGCGCGATACTCGGGATTTGCATACTCCTGATCCGGCGCTACATCCCCGAGAGCCCGCGATGGCTCGCCACCCACGGCCGCAACGACGAGGCCGAAAGCATCGCCGGCGACATAGAGGACGACGTGAAGCGCCAGACCGGACGCGACGAGCTGCCGCCGATAGACGAGAGCGAGACCGTCACCATCGAGCAGCGGGAGAACCTGGGCTTCGGCATAGTCTTTAGGGCGATGTTCCAGATGTACCCCAGGCGCACCTTTTTGGGACTCACGCTCATGGGTAGCCAGGCGTTTTTGTACAACGCCGTTTTCTTCACTTACGCCCTGATCCTGACCCAGTTCTACGGGATACCCGCGGGCAGAGTCGGGTTGTATCTCATCCCGTTCGCCATCGGCAACTTCCTCGGACCTCTGTTTTTGGGGCGGCTCTTCGACACCATTGGGAGGGTGCCGATGATCTCGGGCTGCTATTTGATCTCCGGGACTCTCATGGCCGTCACCGGATATCTTTTCCAGCAAGATATTTTGAGCGCGACGACGCAGACGGCCCTGTGGTGTGTCGTGTTCTTCTTCGCCTCCTCGGCGGCGAGCGCCGCTTATCTCACGGTGAGCGAGGTCTTCCCGATGGAAATAAGGGCGATGGCTATAGCCGCCTTCTACGCCCTCGCCACCGCGATCGGCGGCATCACGGGTCCGGTGCTCTTCGGACAACTGATCGACGCGGCCAACGAGACCGGCAGCCGAACCCCCCTCCTTTATGCGTACCTCATAGGTGCGGGCTTCATGATCTTCGCGGCGATCGTCGAGCTCATACTCGGCGTTCGCAGCGAGCAAAAGTCGCTCGAAAGCATCGCGGCTCCTTTGACGGCGATCAAGCAGCAGACCGGCGCGAGCAGCGCGTGAGGGGAGGCGAAAGATGAGCGCATATCCCAGGAAAGTCCTTTTGGCGACGGACGGTTCGGAGGACTCGATCCGGGCCGCTCACGCGGCCATCGCCATCGCCGGGAGCGCGGACTCCGAACTCCACATCGTCCACGTCGGACAGGCTCCGGCTCCCCAGGCGGGCGCGTCGGCGGCGCGGCCTCCGCTGCCGGGTGAGCCGAGCGGCTACGCCGAGAAGGAGGCTCGCAAGTTGCTCGAAGGACAGGCGAAGACGGTCGAGGCCGCCGGAGGAAAAGTATCGGAGACCCATCTCAGGCTGGGCCAGCCGGGCGCGGAAGTCATCTCGGTCGCCGCGGAGATCGACGCCGACATGATCGTGGTCGGCAGCGGCGGCCCTCGCCCGGTGAGACGAGCCGTCGCCGCGACCACTCGACGCGCCGCCCTCGGAAGGGCTTCCGACATCATCGTTCGCTCCGCCCACTGCCCGGTCCTCATCGTTCGCGGCGACGCGGCCCTCGACGACGAAGGTTTTTGACGGAGCGGACTACGAGCCGCCCTCGGCGATGCGGCACGAGCGCCCTTCGCAGCCGCGCAGTTCTTCGAGTCGTTCTTCGAGGCGCCTGAGGAGGTCGGGGTCGGCGTTTTCGTATGCGTTGTCGAGCTGGTGGGGATCCTTTTCGAGGTCGTACAGCTCCCGTTCGCCGTTTTCGTATTCGACGTAAAGGTGGCCTCCGGTCCTCACGGCCTCGAGTTCAGGGCGTCCCGTGAACTCGTCCGGCCCCGCCTCCACGAGGAAGGCCGAGCGCCAGTCCTTCGGGGGCTCGCCTTCCTCTAAAAGCGGTTCGAGGGAGCGGCCGTCCACGAAGCTGGAAGGCTTCACTCCGGCGAAGTCCGCGAACGTCGGGGCGAGGTCGTTGTTGAGGGAGATCTGCTCCACAGCCCGTCCTTCCGGCACTCCGGGCCCGCGCACCACGAGCGGGACCCGGATGTCCTCCTCGTAGGCGGTCCATTTGCCGGAGGGGAGGGAGGGGAGGCGATGCTCGCCCATGTGGTAGCCATTGTCCGAGGTGAAGACGATGTAAGTGTTGTCGAGTTCGCCGCCTTCGCGCAGCGTCTCTATGAGACGAGGGAGGATCTCGTCCACGCTCTGCAGGGATTGCAAACGGTTCCGGTAGAGGCTCTCCATTGCGAGGATCTCCATCCGGCCCAGCCGGGGCTTTTCGCGCACCCATTCGGGCTTGTCCGAGACGTCCCCCTCGTCGAAGGAGGGGGGACGGGGCAAAGGGGCGTCCTCGAACTCCTCCTCGTGGCGGGGGGCCGGAATCGCCGGGTCATGCGGCGCCCTCGGCGCTATGACCACGAAGAAAGGCGGGCCTTTCTCGGATGCCTCGTCCACGTAGCGTATAGCTTTGTCCGCGAGCACGTCGGTGTCGTGGAAGCGTTCGGGGTCGTAGTGTCGGATCTCGCCGTTCTCGCTGAGGTGGTCGCTCAGATAGTTTCCGGCGACGGCGTTCCATTCGTCCCAGCCCGGCGGCACGTGGGCGCTTGCGTATCCGTTGAGATATTTGCCGAAGTACGCCGTCCGGTAGCCCGCGGATTTCAGCCAGGTGGCTATGGTGGAGCTTTCGCTCCCCGAAGTCCGGAACTTCCTGAAACCGCCCTCCGGCCATATGTTGCCGACTATCCCGTGGTTGCGCGAATACTGGCCGCGAAGCATCGTCGCCCGGCTCGGGCAGCAAAGGGCGTTGGTGACGAAGGCGTTCTCGAAGGTCGCGCCGCGTTCCACCATCAGCGATTGCAAATGGGGCATATGCCGGGCGGACGCCGCGTCCTGGTCGTCGGTCATGACGAGGATGATGTTCGGCGGCTCGGCGGACGACGCTCGTTTCTCCTCCAACTGCGGCGCGGCTCTCTGGGCGCATTCAGCGAGGAGGGATGCGAGGAGGATCCCGCACACGGCGGCGTGCGCGAGCGACTTCGAAGGCGGAAGGAACCCCACACGACTCACAGGCTACGAGTTTACTCCATCGGGACGGTATTCGGAAAAAGCGGGAGAAAAGCAAAAAATATCCGGGCCGGGAAACCGCGCGCGCTCTGATGAGCGACGGGCGATTTGCCGGCCCGGTCCGCGGACTTTTCACGTTCCGCGGAAG
>JBOHBL010000699.1:0-1796 GCA_050698295.1 Rubrobacteraceae bacterium
AGCAACGCCTGATAGTGCGCGCCGACAGGGTTTGAGCCCGGTCGGCATTTCAGCCTGCTGCCCGCACTTCGAGGCGTGTCCGGGCTTGCGGGGTGGAGACCGCCCGTATCCCGGCGAGAGAAGGCGCTACTTCGTCCGCTTCCGAAAGGTCGTCTTCGTGGTAGGTCGTGGCGACCGCCAGGACTCGCATGCCGGCGGACTTCGCGGACTTCACGCCCGACGGAGCGTCTTCGACCACCACGCGCGTCTCCGGGGATACGCCCAGGATCTCCGCGCCCTTCAGGTAGGCTTTGGGGTGGGGCTTGCCGTTCGTGACGTCGTCGGCGCTGATGAATCGCTCCGGTAACGGCAGACCGAAATGCTCCATTCTCCTGGTTGCCAGGAGCCTGGTGCCCGACGTGACCACTGTCCAGCAGTCCCGAGGCAGCGAGGAGAGCAGCGCGTGAGCCCCTTCTACCTCCAGTACGCCTTCGAGGTCCCCGGCCTCGATCCGTTCGAGATCCCGGGCCTCCGAGTCAGCGTCCAGGTCCGGAGCTACGAGCCGGATGGTCTCGGCGGTCCTGCGCCCGTGAGCGATTTCGAGGAACCGCTCCTCATCGAGCCCGTGCTTGTCGGCCCAGACGCGCCACGCCCGTTCCACGGCGACGGTGGAGTCCACGAGTACGCCGTCGAGGTCGAAGAGTATGGCGTCGCATCCGAAGGAACTCACCGTTCGTCCTGAGAAAGCCCGGTCGCTCGGGAGCCCTAAGCCGCCTCTTCCATGTCCTCTGAATAGCTTCCCGAACGGGCCGCGCTGTTCATTTTCGCGCGGTGGATGAAGATTTTTCGCGCGGCCTCGGCGTTTGAGTTGTCGCCGGCCCAGGTCTCCATCGGCCCCTCCTGAAGCGCCCTCGCGTAGGAGAACGAGAGCTCCCAGGGTAGACCGCTGTACATCGAGTTCATCGCGTTGAGGTGCGCGGTCGCCTGGCGGTCGGTCTGGCCGCCGGAGAGAAATACTATGCCCGGCACCGCCGCCGGCACGCTCCGCAGCAGACACTCCACCGTCATGCTCGCGACCTCTTCGACGCCGGACTGCTCGGCGGCGCCCTTGCCCGATATCACCATGTTCGGTTTCAAGAGCATCCCCGACAGCTCGACGTTCTGCTCGTAGATGTGGTCGAAGGTCCGGTTGAACATCCACAAGGATGCGTCGTAGCACTGCTCGATGGAGTGGTCGCCGTCGATGAGGACCTCCGGTTCGACGATGGGGACGAGCCCCGCCTCCTGACTGTGCGCCGCAAAGCGGGCGAGGGCGTGGGCGTTCGCCTCGATGCACGCCTGCGTCGGAATGCCCTCCCCGATGGTGATGACGGCCCGCCACTTCGTGAAACGCGCCCCCATCCCGACGTATTCCTCCAACCGCTCGCGCAGCCCGTCGAGACCCTGCGTGGTTTTCTCGCCGGGAGAGAGCGGGAGGTCTATAGTGCTTTTATCCACCTTGATGCCGGGGATTATTCCCTGATCTTCGAGGACCTTCGAGAGGAGTCCACTGTCGGAGGACTCCTGCCGGATGGTCTCGTCGAAGAGGATGACGCCGGAGAGGTACTCCCCGAGGCCGGGCGTCGTGAAGAGCATCTGGCGGTAGTCGCGCCTCGATTCCTCCGTGGATTCTATCCCGACCGCCTGAAAACGCTTCCCGATGGTCCCGTGGCTCTCGTCGGCGGCGAGGATGCCTTTCCCCGGCGCTACCAGTTCCTCAGCCGTACTCTCCAGTTTCCGAAGGTCCATATGCCCCGCTCCTTTCCTCTGTCCCCGTC
>JBOHBL010000700.1:0-1294 GCA_050698295.1 Rubrobacteraceae bacterium
CCAGGAGGTCCGCGACGACGTCCACGCGCTCAAGCGCCTCGCCCGCCAGCACAACGTCGCACTTGTCGTCGTCAGCAAGCTGAACCGCTCCCCGATGACCAGACAGAGCCCGATCCTTGCCCGGCCGATGCTGCACGACCTCCGCGACGCCGGCGGCATCGAAGACGTCGCCGACGAGGTCATCCTTATCCACCGCGACGACCAGTACGAGAAGGAATCCATCCGCCCGGGCGAGGCCGATCTCATCGTGGCGAAGCACCGCAACGGCGCCGAGCGGGAACTCGTCGTCGCGTTCCAAGGCCACTACTGCCGCTTCGTCGACATGGCGAACTGAACCCGCGCCGCCGGGTGTAGCGATGCAGTGAACATTGACCGTCGGTGGTGCCGAGTATGGTGCCGAGTATGGTTCAGATGGATGGATCGAATCTCTGTTCGATCCGAGACCCTCTCGGGAGATGTTGTCAACCTTCGTAACGAGAGGAACACCATTGGAACTGCTCAGCGGTGAGTTTGGACAGGCCGTCCGTAACGTCACCATCTCTGGCGAGAAGCGAGCCAGGGCGATCGAGGCGCACACTGAGGTCCGTGAGCTGCTCGAGGCCGATGAGGAACTTTGCGACTGGGGTATCGACTCCATTCTCATCGGTTCCTACGCACGTCAGACCGCTAGGTACCCCGGCAAGGACGTCGACGTCTTTCTCCGCTTCCAGGACCTGTCGGTCCGGCACAGCCCGGAGAAGGTTTACAACGCTGTCGAGCGCGTCCTTGTTGCGAAGTACGGCCTCAAGGACCACGACATCGACGGTCGTGTGACGCGTCAGGCCCGGTCTCTCAAGATCGACTTCCCCGACCCAGGTGACCAATACAGCGACAACTCTTTCTCTATCGACGCCGTCCCCGCTGTCCCCTGGGCGGACCATTGGGGCATCCCGAACCGCGACCGGGACCTGTGGAAAAACGACGAGAAGCGATGGATCAAGACCAACCCTGTCGCGTTCGCCGATAACACGAATGCCCTCTCGACCGCGACCTGGAGCCCGACCGTTGGCGGCGTCAACGCCTATCGGCCTGTCGTTCGGCTCCTTCGTCAGGTCCGGCATGTCCACTTCGGGCAGGAGCGACCAGGGGGACTGTTCACCGAGGTCGCCGCCTACTACGTCTGGAGCGACCGGCTCGTCACCGGATCCACCTGGGTCGAGCTATTGACCTCGACGATGGAGCAGGTCGCCAAGCGGTTCGACGACTGCGCCGAAAACGGGCTCCCAGACCCGGTGCTCGGGACACCCATGAAGCC
>JBOHBL010000701.1:0-4318 GCA_050698295.1 Rubrobacteraceae bacterium
TCCCCCACCCGTCCTCCGTCGAGAAGGCGCCGTACCGGAAATTTCCAGCGCCTCCGAAAAAAACGAACCTGTCGCGGCTTTTCGGATGGTTCGGGTCGTAGACGTAGACGCGGGTTTCGTCCGGCGACTCCTCCATCCTGTACGGCGCGACGGCGTGGGCACGCCTCATACACCGAAAGAAGTTCCGGTTCAAAGCGGGGCCGAAACAGATGATGTGCGGGTCGCCGCTCTCGGGCAACCGGGAGCCGTTTTGGAACTCTCTCCAGCTTTCCGCCCCGGCGCTTCAGCCAGTCGAAGACGACGGCGAGAACGACTCGCGGTCTGTACTGTAAGGCATGAAGACGGGCCAGGTAGTTCAGGGTTTCCGGGGTCTTCGAGGCGTTCGCGAGCCTTCCGCTCTCTCCCCGGACGTACGCGGCCAGAGCAGCGGCGACCATCCCGAAACAGAGTCCGCGTCCATAGAGCGAAAAGAGAGCCGGCGAAAGGCGCCGCCGGCTTCCTCCGGCACCATCCCGGTCGGGTTTATAGAACCGAAACCGTTGCGGGCCGGGTCGAAAGGTCTCGCGCGCTTCAAGCTTTCGTTTCGCGCGCCAGTCTAAAACCGGACACGACTAGGACGGCTCCGGTGGCCCACAATACCAGCGCGCATCCGAGTCCCGGAATGACAAACCACGCGGCCCGGGCATCGAAGACGAGAGCCGGGATCGGGGCCAGCGCGGCAACCGCGCAGAGAAGCGCGCCGGAGGCGTGATAGAGCGGGAGCCGGAAAATGGAGGCCAGCGGGAAGAAGTGCAGACCCACTATCAGGGCGACGACCGCCGGGATCCACTCCGGGCGACCCAGGCGAACGAGGACGAAAACCGCCGCTCCGATCGCCATCCCCTGCGCGACTCCCACAAGCTGAAAGCGCCTCCACGTCGCGGGAGACATCGCGCCTTGTGGCGACTCCGGCAAAAAGCGCGACGCCCGGCGCAGATAAAAAGCCGCCGAAATCAAAGCGAGCGACACAAACACGGACGCCGCCAGCACGACAAGCGAGCCGTCCGGAAGCGCGGAGGAACCCATAGCCGCCCAGACGAACCCGAAAACGGAGACGAAAAAGATCCCATAAGCGAAGCCGCGAATCTCCTCGCGCCAAACAGTTTTACTCACACGCCTCCCCAAAAACCGCGCCCCTTCCGAAAAGAGACGCGGCGAACGGTCTTTGCTGACAAGCTGAAATGCTGACCGGCTGACCAGCTAAAAATGAATCGCGTGTCCGTCGGTCGCCATCGCGGCCTCTCCGACGACCTCGGCGAGCGATGGATGCGCGTGGACGCTCATCCCGATCTCCTCGGGCGTCCCCTCGACGAGCTTGGCGAACACTCCCTCGGCGATGAGGTCGGTGACCTTCGGCCCGATGGCGTGCATCCCGAGTATGAGGTCGGTCTCCTCGTCGGCGACGACCTTGAAGAACCCGTCCGGCTCACCCTCGATGAGGGCCTTCCCTATCGCCCGGAACGGGAACTTCCCGACCCGAACCTCGTAGCCCTCTTCCTCGGCCTGCTCCTGCGTCAGTCCGAAAGAGGCGACCTCCGGGCGGCAGAAGGTGACGCGCGGAACCAAATTCTGATCGAGGGGCATCGGTTCTTCTCCGGCCATGTGTTCGACGGCGATGATGCCTTCATGCCCGGCGGCGTGCGCGAGCCAGTATCCGCCGATGACATCGCCCGCGGCGTACACGCCGTCTTCGCCGGTGCGGTAAAACTCGTCCACCTGGACGAGCCCGCGGTCATCGACTTCGACCGACGTGGCGTCGAGGTTCAAATCCTCGGTGACGGTCTTGCGCCCGATGGCGACGAGGAGCGTCTCGGCTTCGAGGGTCTCGTCCTCGACCTTTATCTTCACGCCCGTGTCGGTCTTCTCCAGGCTCTCGGGGTCGGCCTTCACGCCGGTGAGGCAGCGGATGCCGCGCTTGTCGAAGGCTTTTTCGAGTTCGGCGGAAATTTCCGGGTCTTCGGCGGGCACGATGCGGTCCAGAAGCTCGACAACGGTGACCTCCGAGCCAAAGTCGCGGTACATGCTCGCGAACTCGACCCCGACGGCCCCACTCCCGAGGATGATGACCGACTCCGGGTAGTCGTCGTTCTCGGCGACGATGTCGTCGGAGGAGATGATCCTGTCCCCGTCGAACTCGAGGCCCGGCAACGTGCCGACCGCGCTGCCGGTGGCGATGAGGACGTTCTTCGCTTCGAGTTCTTCGTCCCCGCCGTCGTTGAGATCCACTTTGATCTTCTTTGGCTCGACGAAGCTGCCGACGCCGTTGTAGACGGTGACCTTGTTCTTCTTCATCAGCCCCTGCACGCCCTGCCTGAGCTGCTTGACGATTTGCTCGCGCCTTTTCGCGGCCTGCGAATAGTCGAACTCGACGCCGCCGGTCTTGATGCCGTGTTCCTCGCCGTTTCGGGCGTCGTGGAGCATGTGCGCCGTCTGAAGCAGCGCCTTCGTCGGGATGCAGCCGACGTTGAGGCACGTGCCGCCGAGGTGTCCTCCCTCGCGCTTCTCGATGAGGGCCACGCTCATCCCGAGCTGGCTCGCCCGGATCGCGGGTATATACCCGCCGTTCCCGCCGCCTATTATCACGAGGTCATACTGTTCAGCCATTTCGCTCCTTTCGGTCGCTGATTTCAGGTCTTACGGACTTACCCGGTCTCGATAAACCTGTAGCCTGACGCCTTCACAACAATTGTACGTCTTCCCCGCCGCCGCCTTCTCTCTGGCATGCCGGGCAGAAGTGGCTTGGTCTTCCGCCGACTCTCTCCCTGACTATCTTACCCTCACATTCCGGGCACTTCTCGCCCTCCTTTTCGAAGACCCGCAGATGGTTCTGATGCTCGCCGGGCCGGTCCAGCACGTCGCGGTAGAGCCTCACCGTCGTTCCCCGGTGTTCGATGCCCGCCGCGAGGTTCTTCTTTATCGCGGCACGCAGACGCTCCCACTCCTCGCTCGCGAGCGTGTTCGCCTTGCGCCGGGGATGGACCCTCGCGTCGTACAGGATCTCATCCGCGTAAATATTGCCTATCCCCGACACCACCTTCTGATCGAGCAGCAGAGGTTTGATCTGGGCCTTCCGTCCTCCGATCCTCCCTTCCAAATACTCGACCGCGAACTCCTCCGAGAACGGCTCCGGCCCGAGGTCGGAGAGTCGTTCTTCAAGCTCGCCCTCGTCCAGCAACCTCGCGCGGGTGAACTCGGTCTGATCCCGCAGAAACAAACGTCTCTCCTCGTCGAGATAGAGCACGAGCATCAGGTTCCTCGTCGGTTCCTCGACGGGCGGGACGAGGAGCAGTTGGCCCCCGATCTTGAGCTGAAAGACCAGCGACTCTCCGGAGTCGAGTTCCAGGATCAAATGCTTCGCCCTGCGCCTCGCGCCGGAGACGCGAACGCCCCGCAAACGCTCCTCGAACTCCTCGACCGTCGGCTGCTCGACGAGGTTGGGATAGAGAACGTCGGCGTTTTCGATCCGCGCCCCGACGACAAGCTCTTTGAGGTCCTCTTTGATCGTCTCGACTTCGGGGAGTTCGGGCATGCTCGTTTTATACCCGATCTGTCGCGTGTTTCACGTGTGCGATAATATCCGCGTCATGCCGAAGACGATCGAGATAAAGGACGTGCCGGACGAGCTTCACCGGAAGCTCGTGATACGAGCCGCGAAAAACGGAATGACGCTCTCAGAATATATCCTTTCAGAGATCGGGGGTGTGGCGAAGAAGCCGACGATGGAGGAGTGGCTGGAAGTGGTCAGCGACCGTGAGCCGGTGAAGACGAGCGAAACGTCGGCGGAGATCATTCGCCGCCACCGCGATGGCGGCTACCCCGAAGAACTCGGATGAGAAGGTGATCGTCCTCGACGCCTCGGCAGCGGCGGACGTGCTTCTGAAATTCGAGCCGAAGGCGAGCCACATCCGCGAACGGATGGGGAAAACCGAAGCGGGTATCCATGTACCGCACCTTTTCGAGATCGAAGCTTTGAATACCCTTCGCCGCCATTTCCTTTCCGGGGACCTCTCAGAGGAGCGAGAGGCGGAGGCTCTCTACGACCCCTCCACCATGAGATTTACCCGCTATCCGCACACGCCGTTCATCGAGCGCATATGAAAACTGAAAGAAAACATCACCGCCTACGACGCCACATACATCGCCCTCGCCGAAACACTCGATGCTCCGCTCGTAACGACGGACGGCCGACTCGCCCGAGCGCCAGGCCATCACGCCACGGTCGAAGTTCACGGGTGAGTCTTCCTCCGCTTAGATCCCTCCGGGGCTATCCTGGGGGCGC
>JBOHBL010000702.1:0-5355 GCA_050698295.1 Rubrobacteraceae bacterium
GCCGCCGCCTCGCCCCCGAAACCGAGGACGCCCCCCGCCACCAAAATCCCACCGCCCACCGCCGCCCGGCGCAGAAACTGCTCTCTGCTCAACTCCATCGTACTCTCCTCGTTCCGCGTTCCATAAAGGGCGACCGCGGATCCCCGCGACCGCCCCGTAAACACGCCAGCCAGTCAGCCCGCTTCGCTTGTCAGCTTCTCAGCCAGTCAGCTTTTTGCTTTCGCTGACAAGCTGAAATGCTGAAATGCTGACAGGCTTAAACGCTCTCTAAAGCGCGATGGTGACGGACTTCGTCTCCAGGTAGTTCTCGAGGACGTTGTGGCCCATCTCACGTCCCCATCCCGACTCTTTGTAGCCGCCGAAGGGCATCGCCGCGTCGAAGACGTGGTAGCAATTCACCCATACCGTCCCGGCGCGGAGGCGCTTTGCCGTCCGCATCGCCTTCGAGATGTCGCGGGTGAAGACTCCGGCGGCGAGGCCGTAGTTGGTGTCGTTGGCCTCCGGCACTATTTGCTCGGGGTCGTCGAAGGGTATCGCCGCCACGACCGGGCCGAAGATCTCCTCCCGTACCACGCTCATGTCCGAGTTCGTGTTCGTGAGTATGGTCGGCTCGACGAAGTATCCCCGATCCCCGACGCGGCCGCCGCCGGTGTATGCTTCGGCTCCGGCCTCGCGGCCCTGGTCCATGTAGCTGAGGACTTTCTGGAACTGCTCGTCTGAGACGAGGGGCCCCATCGTCGTGTCGGGGTCGAGGCCGCTCCCGACTTTGATGCCCCGCGCTTGCTCGGCGATTCCCTCCACGACCTCGTCGTATACGTCGCGCTCGACGAAGAGCCGCGAGCCGGCGTTGCAACATTGGCCGTGGTTGAAGAAGATGCCGTTCGCCGCGCCCGGAATCGCCGCGTCCAAGTCCGCGTCCTTGAAGACCACGTTCGGCGACTTGCCGCCGAGTTCGAGGGTGACCTTTTTGAGGTTCGTCTTCCCGGCGGTCTCGGCGATCTTCTTGCCGACCTCCGTCGAGCCGGTGAAGGCGACCTTGTCCACATCCTCATGCGCGGCGAGAGCGGCGCCCGCGTCCCCGAAACCGGTCACGATGTTCACCACGCCAGCCGGGAGTCCGGCCTCCATCATAAGCTCGCCGAGGCGGAGCGCGGAGAGCGGAGTCTGCTCGGCGGGTTTGAGGACGACCGTGCATCCGGCGGCGAGGACGGGGCCGAGCTTCCACGCGGCCATGAGCAGCGGGAAGTTCCACGGGATTATTTGTCCGACCAAGCCCACGGGTTCCTTGAGCGTGAGGCCCATGAACTCGCCGCCCGTGACGACCGCCGAGACTGGGATGGTGTTCCCCTCGATCTTCGTCGGCCATCCCGCCATGTACCGGAAGAGGTCCGCGGCGAGGGCGACATCGGCGGCCTTCGCGACGGTGAAGGGTTTGCCGTTGTCGAGGGCTTCGAGGGTGGCGAGTTCGTCGGCGTTGTCTTCGATGAGTTCGCTTATTTTGAAGATCAAACGCCCCCGGTCGGACGCGCTCATCTTCCTCCACTCGGAGCCGTCGGCGAACGCTTTTCTCGCGGCGCGGACGGCGCGCTCGATGTCCTCGGCCTCTCCGTGGGCGACGTCGGCGAGATGCTCTTCGGTGGCGGGGTTTATGGTCTCGAACGTCCTTCCGGACGCGGCCTCGACCCACTCGCCGTCAATGAGGAGCTTGTGCGCCCCTCGGACGAACTCGCTCGCTCGGGGAGCGATCTGCATTTCCGTCATGCTTTTCTCCTTGCTTCACTCTTTGTAAAGTCCCGGGATCTCTCACTCTTCTAAACCATTTTTTCTCCTTTCCCTTTCTGAATTTGCTATGAAAGATTTGGCGGGCGTTACTTTGAGGGCGGGAATCCAAGCTCCCGCCGCCGGCGCATTCACGGCGACGTACCCGACCCAGATCTTGTGCGATATCCGGACAACGTCCCTCCTCTCCACCTCGACGACCCGCGGCATGAGCGACTCCTCATTCACCCACGGAGGGAGATTCGCCCCGTGGTGGTCGAGCGTGTCGAGGAACATTTGAAACTCCGTGAGACCCGCGAGATGCCTCTCGGCGCCCTCCCTCTCCTCGAAGGCGCACAACGCCGCCACCCCCTTCAACGCCACCGTCGCGCAGACGTAGAATTCCCGCTTGGCTCCCCGAAGCACCCACAGGCTGTCGCCGTTTCGCATCGCTCACTCCAGCAAAAAGCGTTCGAGGTCGTTTTCTATCTCCGGCGGAACTTTGAGTCCGGCGCGCGAACGTTCGATGGTCATGGCCCCAACTTTCCTCGCAGGCTTCACGATCCGACGATCCCTTCCAGCACGTCGGCTACGATGCGGCGCGCCCCGAGCGGCCCCACGACGCTGGTCCACAGCGAGCCGTCCACAGAGACGACGTGGTCGCTTCGCACCGCTTCGACTTGCTGCCACAGCCGATCCTCCCGAATCTCTTCGAGAGCCTCTTCGTCCTCTCCGCCTCCCAAAGTCCCGACGAAGAGCCAGTCGCCGTCTATGAGGTCGAGTTGCTCCAGACTCAGCGGGTCGGAGTGTCCGAGGCCGGGTTCGTTTTGCGCTTCGGGGCGCTCGAAGCCGAGGTCTTCGACTACCAGGCTGGAGACGTTGTCGGCGAACATGTAGACCGGGCCGTCGGCCTGCCAACGCACGATGCTCAAGGTGTCGCCGACGCGCTCCCCGAGTTCGGCTCTGGCTTCCTCGACGCTCTGCTCGTAGTCCGAGATCGCTTCTTCGCCCGCCTCCGATCGGTTCACGGCGTTGGCGATGCGGCGCAGCGAATCCTGCCACGTCTCCTCGGCGGCGCTGGAGACGAGGGTGGCGGGTGTGATCTCCTTGAGGTTGCCAATCACCTGCTCGTCGGCGAAAGGGGGGCCGAAGGCGAAGCTGGCGAGGATGAGATCCGGCTCGAGTTCAGCGATGGCCTCGACGTTCGGCTGCGTCAGAACACCGACGAGCGGTATTTCCTCCGCCTCGTCGGCCAGGTAGTTGGGCGGGCCATCCTGTCCCCGTCCCTGAATGGTGGCCGCGGGCTCGATGCCGAGCGCGAGCAGCGAGTCGAGTTCGACCTCGCCAAGCGCGACGATCCGGCGCGCTTCGGCGGGAACCTCGACCTCGTCGCCGCTCGCGTCTTTGACAACGCGAGTCTCGTTGGAAGTTTCGCCGCCATTCGCGCCTTCATCGCCGCTCCCGCATCCGGGCGCGAGGACGATGAGCCCAGCGCCGATCAGGAACTCCCGGCGCGTGAGGTCGTCAAAGATCTCGGGCGGAACCTTGAGGCTCCAGGGATGTTCGGTGGACTTCGTCATGGCGCGCGCCTCCTCTCGGGATCCATCCATAACCATCGTGAACCCAACTCGCCTTCCTTTGTCCATTGAACCGTCAGGCCGTCGCGTTTTCCGAATTGCTCGAGGTGATCCCCGACGATGCCTTCCACCCTGGCGAGCTTCTCGCCGTCGGGCGCCTCGACCGCCAGCACCAGCTCGTCCGAGCGCGCCTCCATCCGGCAGACGCCGAGTTCGGGGAACTCTACGATTCCTTTTCCGGCGGGTTCCACTCGGCCTTGATCTTGTGCGCGAAATGCTTGCACAAACGGTTGGCGTACTTGTCCGCCTTTTCGGTCGGGACGCGAGCTTCGGCCTTCGTCATGATCCGTGTTCCTCCCGCTTTCTCGACTCCAGATTTCCGACGCCTCGCGCCTCCTCGGAAGACCTCGAAAGGACTTCATCGTCGAACTCCTCGACGACGAGGGGCCCGCACATGCCGAAGGCGACCATCACCCCGAGGCCGCCGTCGTCCGTCGGCTCGAACATTTCCCCCACTCCGTCAGGCACGGCGAGCCTCCGAGGGCATGCTCTGGGGCGAGCCGTAATATCCGATGACGATGGGTTCGAGGACGGAGACCGTCTTCATGTGCCTTTCGAGGTCGGCGCGGCGCTCGGGCGCGAGGAGGCCCGCCCTCTCGTGGGTTTGGAGGATGCGGACGGCCTCCTCGGCCTCGCGCAGCCTGGCGACTATCCGGCAAAAATGCTTTATGTCCCTCATGTTTTCGTCCCTTCCGCAACGATGAAGTCGCATGACGGCAATAGCTCGAAGGTCTCGCCCGAGCCGAGCGGCGGGTTTATGGCCACGTACGCGACCCCGGTGTTCCGGAGGATGTCTCCGAGCTCGTCGGCGGACACCTCCCTCACCTCCGGCGAGAGCGGCTCCTCGCGCGTCCACGCCGGAAGGTTCTTCCCATACCTTTCGAGCGTGTCGAGGAACATCCTCGCCTCCCCGAGGCGGTAAAGATGCCGGCTCGCTCCCTCCTCCGAGTCGAAGACGCAAAGCGCCGCCCGCCCCTCGCGCGGCCTCGCCGACGCGCAAATATAGAAATCCCTCCCCCCTCCTTTGAGAACCCAATATCTCCGGCTTCGCAAGAAGTTCCTGTGCGCCCGCATCCTCACCCCTCCCCGCTTCGAGCGACGCTTCGTCCTTGCCTCGGACGTATTCGAGGTCTCCGCACCGATGCCTCCTCGCCTGTTCGCTTTCTCCGCCTGATGAAGTCCCCGCCCTTCAGCCCGCTTTCCGACCCTCTCCCTCGCCGAGAAGCTCGTGGTCGCGGAAGAGAATCTGCCTTGTCGTCGAGCCGGAGTCGTCGGCGGTGATGATGCGTCGGGAGAGCGGAAGGTGTATCCCCTCGACTTTCTTGTATCCGTCGCGGTATATGTCCGTCCTCACGAGGCGGCCTCCGTCCACGCTCCAGTACACGACGCAGAAATGCACCGGCAATGTCCTCCCGTCCCCGGTGAAGTCCCTTTGCTGGATGTTTATCGAAAAGCGGAGGTCCTTGAAACGCCGCTCTATCTGCGTAACTTGCCCGCCTTGCACGCGGTACTTCGAGTCAAGCCCGTCCTCGACTTTGACGACCCGCCCCAAAGGATTCTCGCGCCGCTCCAAACTCAGCCCCATCCCCCCCTCGGCCTCCTCGAACGGGAGATGCCAGTGATGCCCGACCATCGAGGCGAGCTCCCACTTGAAATGCTCGTCGGAGCCGCTTACGGCGCCCTCGTAGCTGATGCTCGACGGCGACTCGACCCTCACAACCCCTCCCCAGCTTTCCTGATCCCATGCGTAGTGGACCCCCGCCGAAAACCCGCCGAAATCCGGGGGATGCCGGTACACGGCCTCGTACGCGCCGCGGAGAAGCTCCCTCGCCCCGTCCTCGGAAGACGCTCCGCCCGACGGCGAGGCTCCGTCGGATATGTCCGCCCTATCCCTCACGGACGAGTTCGGCGAACTTCTCCGCCGCCTCGGAGGCCCATTCGCGGGTGCCCTCGATGTCGT
>JBOHBL010000703.1:0-1098 GCA_050698295.1 Rubrobacteraceae bacterium
GTCCAAGAGAGGCTGTGGGATGCGCTCGGGCGCGGCCGTAACGATGATCGCGTCGAAAGGGGCGTGCTCGGGCCAGCCGCGGTAGCCATCCCCCTCCCGAACGGTGACGTTTCCGTGGTGGAGCTCCTGGAGCTTCAAGGCCGCGGAGCGCGCCAGTTCCGGAACGATCTCGATGGTATAGACCTCGCGCGCGAGCTTGCCCAGGACGGCGCTCTGGTAGCCGGAGCCCGTGCCGATCTCCAGCACTTTCTCGCTGGGGGCAAGTTCCAGAAGCTCCGTCATCAGGGCGACGATGTAGGGCTGCGAGATGGTCTGGTTGCCGGCGATCGGAAGAGGACGGTCTTCGTAGGCTTGCGCGGCCAGCGCGCCGTCCACGAAGAGATGCCGCGGGACGGAGCGCATCGCCTCGAGCACGCGCGGGTCGCGCACGCCGCGCGCCACGATCTGCGTCTCGACCATACGCGAGCGGCGCTCGGCGTAAGGATCGTTCGCGTTCGGTGTCGCTCTACCCGCCACGGCGTTCGAGTCCCTGCAGGATAGACCCGCCAGAGAAGAGAGCAAGAATAGCGCGGCCGTCGCTCTCATGGCTTCGGGGAGACTTTGGCCTCAAACACGACCTTTCCTCCCACGACGGTCATAACGACTGGGATGGACGGAATCGTTCCCTCTGGCGCCGACATGGGATCGGAAGCGAAGATGGTCAGGTCCGCTTCGTAGCCTACCGCGATCCTGCCCCGGCGGTCCTCTTCGAAGGCGGCATGCGCCGCGCCGG
Organism: Rubrobacteraceae bacterium; assembly: GCA_050698295.1. Lineage (GTDB taxonomy): Bacteria > Actinomycetota > Rubrobacteria > Rubrobacterales > Rubrobacteraceae > JACCWD01. The sequence continues at coordinate 773 of JBOHBL010000703.1, forward strand.
TCGTAAAGAGCGCAAGCGCCTCTTTGCGGGTCAGGTTCTCTCTCGGGCGCCACCCCCCGGGAGGGTTCCCCGAGACATCCTTGCGAGCGATCGCCGCATAGAAGCCGAGAAGCGGACGGTGCGACTCGACCGGGAAGTCGCTCCCGCCTGAAAGACGCGCGCCTGCCGAAAGGAGCCGCCGCCAGGCATAGGCCCCTTCGATTCTCTTCGGACCGACGCGCGCCTCCGCCCAGGGCATGTCGGAGGTGGCGTGCGTGGGCTGAATCGAGGCGATGACGCCCACTTTGGCGAAACGCGGGATGTCGGACAACGCCACCACCTGGGCA
>JBOHBL010000704.1:0-12863 GCA_050698295.1 Rubrobacteraceae bacterium
TGAGTAGAAAAATACTATTCACTACTCACCATTCACTACTCACTGCCTTTGGTACACTCCTCCTCTATGTCTATCGAAGTGAGGATAAAGCCCGAAGTCCTGACTGAGGGGCGGATGCGGATGGAGATGCGCGGCCTCGACGACGAGGACATCGAGAACACCATTCGCATGAAGGGTTGGGCGTGGGTGTTGAGCCGCAAGGCTTGGGTATACGCCGGGGAGCCGGACTTTATTTACCGACAGATCCGGGAGGTCGTCATCGCCCTCCCCGACATGAAGTTCGAGGACGACTCCATCGAGGAGTCGGTCGAGATCGTCCTTTCCAAAGCCCGCTCCGACGAGGAACGCGAAGAGGGCCGCTATCTCCTCCGGCAAGCCTTCGAGAAGACCGGACAGCCGGAAGGCGTGGAGTATTTGGGAGGAGTGGAGGAATAGAGGAGTGGAGGAGTCGGAAAGATAAATACTACTCCTCCACTCCTCCGGGAGCGAAGCGACTAAAAGGAGCGACCATGCCGACGCCGGAGATCGAACGCCGGGTGAACCGCCGTCTGGATGAACTCTACGAACGGCACGTCGATGAACACGAAGACGAGGTCGTGGACTATTACGACCCGGAAGCTCCGCGGGAGGAGAAAGAATACTTCGGCGTCTCCCTGATCTCGACCGACGGCGAGGCGTTCGAGACCGGAGATTACGACGCGCCGTTTCCCCTCCAGTCGATCTCGAAGGCTTTCGTCTACGGGATGGCCCTCGAAGATTGCGGCAGGGAAGCGGTCCTCGAAAAGGTCGGGGTCGAGCCGAGCGGAGAGTCTTTCAACTCCATCGAGTTCGACGAGAAAAACAACCGCCCCCACAACCCGATGGTCAACGCCGGCGCTTTGGCGACGACGAGCCTCGTCCTCGAAGGCGACAACCCCGAGAAGTGCATGGAGCGTATTCTGGGCAAGCTCCGGATCTACGCCGGCAACGACGCCCTCCACGTGGACGAAGAACTCTTCGCCACCCAGATGGAGGACACTGACCGGAACCGCGCCATCGCGTATTTGATGCGGAGCCATGGCATGATCGAAGGCGACGTCGAGGCGGTCCTCCAGCTTTACCTTCGGCAATGCTCGGTGTTCGTGACGACCAGCGACCTGGGGATGATGGCGGCGACTCTCGCCAACGGCGGCAGGAACCCCGAGACCGGCGAGCGCGTGCTCGAAGGCCGCTACGTCCGCGACCTCCTGAGCGTGATGCACACGTGCGGCATGTACGACTTCGCCGGGCAGTGGGCGTATGAGGTCGGGCTCCCGGCGAAAAGCGGGGTGGGCGGCGGCATAATGGCCGTCGTCCCCGGAAAACTCGGCATCGCCGTCTACTCGCCAGGGCTCGACGAATACGGAAACAGCGTGAAAGGCGTCAAAGTCTGCCAGGAGATCTCCGACCGCCTCGGCCTCCACGTCTTCGCCAACGAAGCCGAAGACACCCTCCTCGGAACCCCGGGCAAATAGCACCCTTCCGTTCGCCCCAACGAGCCAACGCGGCAACATGATATACTGCCGATAAACATATCAATGTACGTTAGGATGTGAATATGAGTGGAGACCATTGCGAGTTGCTTTGTCTGGACGCTCCGCGCGCCGAGGAGATACGGGAGGGGCTTGTGGGAGAAGAAGCCGCGCGGGAGGCGGCGGAGAGGGCGAAGGCATTGTCCGACCCGACGCGGCTCGTGCTCGCGTGCGCGTTGCGGGAGGCGGGAGACGATGGCGAGTTGTGCGTGTGCGACCTTTCGTGGATCGTCGGTCGCGCGCGGAATCTCGTCTCGCACCACATGAAAATTCTGAGATCCGGGGGCGTCGTCCGCTCTCGAAAAGAAGGGAAGATGGTCATGTACTCATTGACCGAAGCCGGAGAATCCCTCCTTTCGGCGACGCTCGGCGAGAGCGCGGCGGCGAAGCCGTGAAGCGGAAGCCGCTCCCGGTCGTCGAGAGTTCTCCCGTCCGGGACGAGTTCGGCGGGCGCGGCGAAGAGCGAACGGTCGTTCGCGTCGAGGGCATGGATTGCGCGAGTTGCGCCGCGACCGTCGAACGGAACGTGGCGCGCATCCCCGGCATGAGCGAGGCGAGCGTCAACTTCGCCGCCGGGCGGCTCGACGCGAGCCACGATCCGGACGTTTCGCGGGAGCGCCTCGAACGCGCCGTCGAGGGCGCGGGATACAAAGTGGCGAAGTCCGAAGGGATGGAATCACCTCCTTTCTGGAAAACACCGAGGTCCATCGCCCTCATCGTCTCCGGCGCGCTCTTTATGGCGGGCCTCGTCTTCGGGCTGGCGGGCGCGGCGCAAACCGTGACGGTCGGCCTTCATCTCGCGGCCATAGTCGTTGGCGGATGGCCCATCTTCCGGGCTGCGCTCGCGGGACTTCGAGCGTGGCGGCTCGACATGAATTTGCTCATGAGCGTCGCTGCCGTCGGGGGGGCGGCCATCGGCGAGTGGACCGAAGCCGCCTCCATCGTCGTCCTTTTCGCGGCGGGGAACGCGTTGCAAACTTACGCTGTGGATCGCACCCGGAGCGCGGTGCGCGCCCTCGCCAAGTTCGCCCCCGACGAAGTGTCCGTAAAGCGTGGCGACGTGGAGGTCATCGTCCCTTCCTCCGATATCGAGGTCGGCGAAGTCGTCGTCGCGCGCCCCGGAGAGAGAGTCGCGCTCGACGGCGAGGTGGTCGAAGGTCGCTCCACGCTCGACGAGTCGCCCGTTACCGGAGAAAGCGCCCCCGTCGAGAAAGGGCCGGGGAACGAGGTCTTCTCCGGTTCGCTCAACGGGCGGGGCGCGCTCTTCGTGCGTGTCACGAGGGAGGCGAAGGACTCGACATTGCAAAGAATCGTCGGCATGGTCGAGGACGCGCAGGCGAAGAAGGCCCCCTCGGAGCAATTCGTGGATCGCTTCTCGCGGGTGTACACGCCCGCCGTCGTCGCCGTCGCCGCCGCGCTCGCGGTCGTTCCTCCGCTCCTCGGCGGGGATATCTCGGAGTGGGTGTACCGCTCGCTCGCGCTACTCATCATCGCGTGTCCGTGCGCGCTCGTCATCTCGACGCCCGTCACGGTCGTCTCGGGCATCGGGGCCGCGTCAAAGCTCGGCGTCCTCATAAAGAGCGGAGCCGCCCTCGAAGCCGCCGGAAGACTCGAAGCCCTCGCCTTCGACAAAACCGGAACCCTCACCGCAGGCCGCCCCACGCTGTCGAGCACATCCGCGCCGAACGGCGAAGAATGCGCCCTCGCGCTCGCCGCGGCCCTCGAAAAACACTCCGAACACCCCTTCGCCCACGCCATCCTCTCCGCCGCCGACGGCATGGAACTCCCGGAAGTCGAGAATTTCCAAACCATTCCCGGACGAGGAGCCGAAGGAATCATCCGAGGAAAACATCATTTGGTGGGAAGCCCGCGCTTCTTCGAAGAGAGATGCGTCCCTCTCGGCGGCGCGAATGAAGCCCTCGCGGGAGTCGAGGCGGCGGGAGAAACACCGGTGGTTCTCGGGGATGAATCCGGCGTCATCGCCGTGTTCGGGATGTCGGACGCCGTTCGAGCCGACGCGAAGGCATCCATCGAGACGCTTCGGAAGGCCGGAATAAAAGAGTTCGTCATGCTCACCGGAGACGCCGAAGCCCCGGCGCGGAGGATCTCCGAGAAGCTCGGGATTTCATACAAAGCCCGTCTCCTCCCGGATCAAAAAGTCGAGGCCGTGCGGAGCCTCGTCGAGAAGCACGGGAGAGTCGGCATGGTCGGCGACGGCGTGAACGACGCTCCCGCGCTCGCCGCCTCCTCGGTCGGGTTCGCGATGGGAGCGGCCGGAACGGACGTCGCCCTCGAAACGGCGGACATCGCGCTCATGAGAGACGACCTCCCGAAGCTCGCGAGGGCCGTCATGCTCTCGCGGCGGGCGGAGGGGATCATAAAACAAAACGTCGCGGCCTCGCTCGCCATAAAGGGCGCCTTCGTCCTCCTCGCGCCCTTCGGCCTCGTCGCGCTGTGGCTCGCCGTCCTCGCCGACATGGGGACGTCCCTCGCCGTCACGCTCAACGGACTTCGCCTCGTCCGCCAGAAGAGCGGATCGGAGGAAGAAGGGAAGCCGTCGGCGAAGACTTTCCGATGCTAACATCGGACTTGTGAAAACGCCGCCGAAAACGGAAACCCTCACCGGCGAACTCAAACTCCACGCCACGCTCCTCGGAGGGACACTCTTCGTGATGTGGGTTTTGGAGATCGCCGACCTCCTCCTCTTCGGCGGCGGACTCGACGCCTACGGCATCCGGCCCCGGACGGCGGAAGGACTCTCCGGCATTCTCTTCGCGCCGTTTTTGCACGGCGGGTTCGTCCATCTCGCGAGCAATTCCATACCGTTTCTCGTCCTCGGCTCGCTCGTCCTCTTCCACGAGATAAAGGACTTCGTCGTCACGACCGCGCTCGCTGTCCTCGTCGGCGGACTCGGCGCGTGGCTCCTCGGAGGCGCGCACACCGTCCACATCGGGGCGAGCGGCCTCGTCTTCGGGTACTTCGGGTATCTCCTCCTCCGAGGGTACTTCCGAAGGAGCGTCGGAGCGGTCGCCCTCTCCCTCGTCCTCGCGGTTTTCTACGGCTGGATGCTCTTCGGCCTCCTCCCGTTCCAGCCCGGCGCGGTTTCCTGGCAGGGACATCTCTTCGGTTTCCTCGGAGGCGCGCTCTCGGCTTGTCTCCTCCGAAGCTCAGATGAAACCCCGCGTCGCTAAAACGGCAACTCGTCGTAGCTGACGAACCGGTCAAGACCCGGGTAGAACTTGCTCGTCGTGACGGGTCTCCTCGAGAAGCTCGCCAGCGGCTACTCGTCGCCGCCGGGCTGTTTGAGCGTTATTTGCACCGTCTCCTCGTCGAACTCGATGATGTTGTACGACGGCGGCATGGTTCCGCGCACACGCAAACTCGACACGGTGCCCGAATGGACGACTCTCACCCCCGAAATGCTCCACACGTACGGAACGTGCCGGTGACCGGAGAGCACGAGGTCCACTTTGAGTTCCCTGAGCATCGCCATCACGTCCCCGGCGTCGCGGAGGATGTTCACGTCGCGACCGGTTCCGGGGACGGCGAGGACGTGGTGGTGGACGATGAGGATCTTCGGTCCCCGCTCCCAACCGCGAAACTCCTCGTCGAGCCAGGCGTAGTACTCGCGCCCGACTTCGCCCTCGTCGAGGTCGGGCTTCGTCGAGTCGAGGGCGACGACCTGCGCCTCGCCCTCGGGGACCGGAATAACGACCGAACTCGTCCTTCTCCCGAAGAGCTCCTCGAAGTGCCGGTAGCCGACGCTCTTGGCGTCGTGGTTACCCATCGCGTACACGACGTTGGGACACTCCAGCCGGTCGAGATAGCCCTTCGCCTCCTCGAACTCCCAGCGATATCCCTCCATCGTCAGGTCACCGACGATGGCGACGAGGTCCGGCGCGAGCGCGTTCGTCTCCTCTATCGCAGCCGACAGCAACTCCTCCCGGAATAACCCCGACCCGACGTGGATGTCCGACATCTGAACTATCTTCATTTTTACCCCCGGTTCGTTTTACCGGGAGGGATTATGAAGCCTCGGAAGTCCACAAAAAAGGACTGGCTCGACCACGCCGACTTTATCCTATGTCGGCCAGGGATCTTCCAGGCCGACTATCCGTTCCAGCGTCTCGCGAAGAGCTTCGACTCCGCGCGACCCGTCCACGATCTCGACGACGGCGAAAACGGTTCGGGCGAGATGGGCGGCGAGACGACGCGCTCCGGTCTCCGCGTCCCGAGACTTGGCCGCGTCGAGTATGAGCCGATGCTCGCGAGCCACCGCGCGCCGGAAGGTCTCCGGCCTCTGAGTCATGTAGAACCTGCGGTACCGCTCGGCGTGATCCGAGAGTTGAGACAACGTGCCGCTGATGCGACTCCCCGCCCCCCTGACGAGCGCGTGGTGGAAGGCGCGGTGCGGAACCTCCCACCTCTCGAAGTCCTCCTGCTCGAAGAAGTGAGCCATCTGGGCGAGGTGACCTTCCATGCTCGCGATCTCCTCGGAGCTTAGATGCGGTATCGTCAGCCGCGCCGCCGTCGCCTCCAACGTGATCCTCATGACGTAAAGCTGCTCGAGATCCGGCAGAGAGAAAGCCGCGACGCGCAACCTCCGGTTCGGCTCGGACTCGATCAACCCCTCTCGCTGCAACATCCGCAACGCCTCTCTGAGCGGCGTCCGACTCACGCCAAGCCTCCGAGCCAGCCAAACCTGGGAAGCGCTCTCCCCCGGCGCAAGCTCGCCGCGCAGGATCATGCTCCGCACCCGCTCGTGCACGTCATCGAAGCTGCGACCAACCCCCTCCACCTCCTCTCGCTCCATGCCATTACCCCCAAACCATCGCCGTCCACAAAGCACCTTCTATCTTATCCTATTTGGGACTCATAACCTGTAATTTCATACGTTTAGCTTGACTGTATACATTTCTTTAGATAGCATCCATAATCGAGAAAGGCGATGGAAGGGGACGAGTTTGCTGGGGAGATTAAAGTCATTGGGGCCGGGTTTGATCGTGATGGCGGCCTTCATGGGCCCGGGGTCGGTGACGACTGCGAGCGTTGCCGGGGCGGACTACGGTTTCGTTGTTTTGTGGTCGGTGGTCTTCGCCACGGTGGCGACGATCATCCTGCAGGAAATGTCGGCGCGGCTTGGGATCGTGAGTCGCGAGGGACTCGGCGAAGCGTTACGCACGACGTTTCGGAACCCGCTCGTCAAGGCGCTTGTGGCGCTTCTCGTGCTTCTGGCGATAGCGGTCGGTGGTTTTTCGTTCGCGACGGGGAACGTCACGGGCTCTTCACAGGGGCTTTCGATCATCACCGGCATCCCGACTTCGGTGAGCATCGTCATAACTTACGTCGTCGTGTTCGCGTTGCTGTTCATCGGGAGGTACAGGGTCATCGAGCGGGCTTTGATCGCGATGGTCATCGTCATGAGCGTCATGTTTCTCATCACCGCCGTAATAGTGCGCCCGGATTTGGGCGCGATGCTGAGGGGACTCGTGGTGCCGACGATACCGGCGGGGTCGCTCATCACGCTCATCGGTCTCATAGGGAGCGCGGTCGTTCCTTACAACCTCTTTCTGCACGCAAGCTCCGTGCAGGAGAAATGGCCGGAGTCCGTGCCCACCGATCAGGCGCTCTCCGAGTCCTGGACGGACACGTGGTTCTCGATCTCCATCGGGGGGATAATAACGGCTGCGATTCTTGCGACCGGGGCCGCGGCGTTCTTCGGGACGGGAGTCGGGATAGACAGCGCGGTCGCGATGGCGACTCAGTTGGAGCCGGTACTCGGTCCGGCGGCGGAGATCTTCTTCGGTCTCGGCTTCATGGCGGCGGGTTTGACCAGCGCGATCACAGCCCCGCTCGCGGCTGCGTACGCGACTTCCGGGGTGCTTGGCTGGGGGATGAACCTCAGAAGCTGGAAGTTCCGGGCGGTTTGGATCCTCGTCCTGACCGGCGGAGCCATACTCGCGATCACGGGCAGCGATCCCGTCGCGCTGATAATCGTCACCCAGTACGCCGCCGGCCTCTCGCTCCCGGTCCTCGCCATCTTCCTGATCGTGGTGATGAACCGGCGCGACATGCTCGGACGCTACACCAACGGCCCCGTATCCAACGCGCTGGGCATCCTCGTCGTCCTGGGCGTGTGCATCCTCGGGGCGCTCCAGATCTTCGGCCTCGTGTAAGACGAATATAGAGAAAGACCTTTTCATACCACAGGTCCGGTCGAGTGATCCCGCAGGAGCGAGCTTCATCCGAGCGGGTCGCCGTTGGGCGAACGCGGCGGCGATCAACCGCATCCGGCATCACTTGATGCCGTCCTGGTCGTAGAAAAACTGGACAAACACGTTCTAAGTCTCTATTTTGCGTAGAGGTTCGTAAAAACGGGAGGAAGGGAGAGCTTTGCTAGATGTGATCACGGCTTTACGAGACTTCGTGTGGGGTCCGTTTTTGCTGGTCCCGCTGCTGCTTCTGACGGGGATTTTCCTGACCGTCATTTTGAAAGGTCTCCAGTTCGGTCAACTCGGTCCCGCGCTGCGTCTGGCCTTTATTCAGCGAAGAGACCCGGAGGGCGACGGAGACGTTTCTCACTTCCAGGCGCTGATGACCGCGCTCTCGGCGACGGTCGGGACGGGGAACATCGTCGGCGTGGCGACGGCCATAGCTTTGGGCGGTCCCGGCGCTTTGTTCTGGATGTGGATCACAGCCCTCTTCGGGATGGCGACGAAATATTCCGAAGCGCTGCTCGGCGTGAAGTACCGCCACACCGACGCGGCGGGCGAAAAGAGCGGCGGTCCCGCGTTTTATTTGACCAACGGCATCGGCGGCCCGGTCGGAAGGACGCTGGGCGTTTTATTCGCGGTCTTCGCGGTGATAGCGTCGTTCGGGATCGGCAACATGGTCCAGTCGAACGCGACGGCCTCGAACATCGAGTTCGCCTTCGGGGTGCCGATCTGGCTTTCGGCTCTCGTGCTCACGATACTCGCGGCGCTCGTCATCCTCGGGGGGATCAAGTCGATAGCGCGCACCGCCTCCGTCCTCGTCCCCGTGATGATCCTCTTCTACATCGTCTGCGGCACGGCCGTGCTGCTGGTGAACATCACGGCGATTCCCGGCGCGATCGCGACGGTCATAAGCACAGCCTTTACCGGGACGGCGGCGACGGGCGGCTTCGCCGGAGCCGGGATCGCCGCGGCGATCCAGTTCGGCGTCGCGCGGGGCATCTTCTCGAACGAGTCGGGCCTGGGGACGGGCGGCATCGCGGCGGCGGCGGCCCAGACCCGCGAGCCCGCGCGCCAGGGGATGGTCTCGATGACCCAGACGTTCATCGACACGATCGTCGTCTGCTCGTTCACCGGCCTCGCCATCGTCGTCACCGGCACCTGGGAGGGCGGCGGAGACGGCGCGAACTTCACCCAGCAGGCGTTCGCAACGGCGCTGGGCGGCGTCGGCCCGGCGATAGTCGCCGTCTCGCTGGCGCTCTTCGCGTACTCGACTTTGATCGGCTGGGCGTACTACGGCGAACGCAACCTGGAGTATCTCTTCGGGCGCGTAGCCGTCGTTCCCTATCGCCTCGTCTTCATCGCGGCGATCTTCTTCGGAGCCTTCCAGCTCCCGCTGGATGCGGTCTTCACCTTCTCGGACCTCGCCAACGGCATGATGGCGCTTCCGAACCTGATCGGACTGCTCCTCCTCTCAGGCATCGTCGTGAGAGAGACGCGAGACTACTTCCGCCGCCAATCCTCAGTGAGGTAACGGCCAACCGTCAGCGGTCAGCTTTTTTGACCGCTGACGGTTCTTTCTTGAAGAAAGGCTCTCGCCGCCGAAATCCGCCGCTCGACCGACTCATAAGACGTGGACCCGGCGGATTTCTTGTTCCGAATGCTCCCCTCCGGAGTCAGCAGTTCCTCGGGAAAATCCGCGAGCGCCGGGTGAGCCGATCGGAGTTCTTCTCCAGGGATCTCTTCGAGCGAGACGCCGAGTCCTTCGCAGAGCTTCACGAGGCTTCCGACAGCGTGATGCGCCTCTCGAAACGGAACCCCGCGCATCGCCAGAAAATCCGCGAGTTCGGTGGCGAGCGCGAAGCCTCCGGCGGCGTCTTTCATATTCTCGCCATCGAACTTCGCCGTCTTCAGCATCTCCGGCAAAACAGCGAGCATCGCCAGCGCGCAATCGACCGAATCGAAGACGGGTTCCTTGTCTTCCTGAAGGTCTTTGGAATAACCGGGCGGGAGTCCTTTCAAGGTGATGAGCAGCGAGTTCAGGTTCCCGACGAGCCGCCCGGACTTGCCGCGCATCAGCTCATAAGCGTCCGGGTTCTTTTTTTGAGGCATGATCGACGAGCCGGAGGAATACGAGTCGTCGAGGGTGGCGAAACCAAACTCCCCACTCGTCCAGAGGACCCACTCCTCCCCGAGACGAGAGAGGTGGACCCCGAGAACGGCGCACGCATACAAGAGGTCCAGCGCGAAGTCCCGCTCCGAAACCGCGTCGAGCGAGTTGGCGAAAGGTTCCATCCCGAGATCTCGCGCCGTCGCCTCCGTGTCTATGGGATGCGGCGTCCCCCCGAGAGCCGCCGCCCCAAGCGGTGACACGTTCGCCGCCTCCCGCGCGGCCTCAAAGCGTTTCAAATCTCTTTTCAAAGCCTCGAAGTGAGCCAGCAAATGGTGAGCCAGCAACACTGGCTGCGCCCGCTGGAGATGCGTGTAGCCGGGGAGGATGAGGTCCCGATTCGCCTCCGCCACCTCGACGAGCGCGCGCATGGTTTCGAGGATGGCGGAGCTTATCTCCTGTGCCGCGTCCCGGACGAAGAGGCGCAGGTCCAGCGCGACCTGGTCGTTGCGGCTCCGTCCCGTGTGGAGCTTCGATGCGACGTCGCCGACGAGTTCACGGAGCCTTCGCTCGACCGCCGTATGCACGTCTTCGTCGGAGAGCGTCCACGCGAACTTCCCTTCCTCGACCTCGGACAGCACGGCTTCGAGGCCGCGGAGGAGGGCTTTCGACTCTTCCTCGGAGACGATTCCGGTCTCCCCGAGCATCCTCGCGTGGACCATGGATCCCCAAATGTCGTATGGCGCGAGCCGGATGTCGAAGGGTATGGAGGCGTTTATCTTCTCGAACGCTTCCGCCGGAGACGCGGCGAACCGCCCGCTCCAGAGTGGCCTCTTTTCTCTATCGCTCATGTCCGCGCAGTTTACACGTCGAGCCGCTTTGGACGCAGCCTCGAGCGCGCGAAGAACAAGAGATGTCCGGAACGCTGCTTCCTGCGAGGAAGATGTCTTTCCCCTGGGAGTGCGGGCATCCTGGAAGCCCACGCCCCCAGGATGCCCAAACTCAGCTTGGAGGTGCTTAACCGACTGTCAGGAGGTTCTTCACTTCCTGGACGCCTTCGGTGTTTTGGGCGATCTCCTCGGCGGCGAGCTTGGTCTCGGTGGAGGCGACGGAGCCGCGCAGTTCGGCCACTCCGTCGTTGACCTCGACGTTTATGCGGGGCGCGTTCCTGGTGCGGTCGTCCTCGCCGAGGGCGGTTCTCAGGCGCTGCTCGACGTCTTCCTGCTGTTCGGGCACGCTTCCTGCGCCCGTTCCGTGGCTCTCACCGATGAGCGGGCCGCCGGAAGGGGCCGAGTAACCACGTTCCGCGCCGGCCCGGTTCGCGCCGCCGGGACTCTGGTAATTTCCGCTGCCCCACGTCTGGTGGCCGTCGGCCGAACCCCCGGAACGCCGAAGGAGGACGCCGATCCCGATGCCCGCCGCGGCGAAGAAAGCGTACTTGAGGTAGCGCACCTTGCGCGGCTCGCGGGAACTCAGGGCCTTCTGGATCAACTTCGCCTCGGCCTTGCTGAGTCTCCATGCGTTGCGAGCCGCGTGAGGGGCCACCCTCCTGCCTACCTTCGCTCCGTATTTCGCGCCGTACTTGCCCACCGCTTTTCCTGCTCTTCTCTTCGACGGCATTCACGTGCTCCTTCATGGTCGGGGATTATCTGAGCGTGATACCCGAAGCCCACGCTCGCAAAACAGTTACGCGCAAGATTCCCTTTCGTTGCACCGGAGTCTGTTCACGACATCTCGACCGGATGTGTTCCAAAGCCATCGAAGCCTACAGCAAAATGTCAAGGATTTCGTATTTCCCACCTCCATCGAAGACATTTCTTTCTAGAAAGCAGCTTCGAGAAAACAGGGGAATGCAGTGTGGGACTTGATGAGTGTTTCCGTATCGCGGGCGAAGAGCGAACCGGGGATCCAGCTCGCAAAGGGCGTATCGAGGAGGCCGACGCGCCTGCGCGCCTCCCGCGGGAAAAACTCCGTCCGGGCCGCGGTGGACCTGCTCGCCGTCGCTCTGGATGACCACGACGCGAAACTCGGAGGACACGGAAGGCGAACCGCGGATCTCGCATCGAGAATGGCGCGCGCGCTGGGCCTGAACCCCGCGACCGTCCTCGAGACGCGACGAGCCGCGCTGCTCCACGACATAGGCAAGGCGAGGGTGCCGCTTGGCATCCTCGAAAAACCCGGCAGGTTGAACGCCGACGAGTGGAACGTCATCCGCCGTCACCCCGAAACGGGCGCGGCAATGCTCTCGGGGGCGCGGGGCCTCGAACGGGTCCGGCGGCTCGTCCTGACGCACCACGAGTGGTACGACGGGAGGGGTTACCCGAAGGGCCTGCGCGCCGAAGAAATACCTTTCGGGGCGCGCTTGATCTCGGTGGCCGACGCCTACGACGCGATGACCAACCCACGCTCCTACGGCCGCGTCCTCGGCCACCGCGAGGCCGTCGAACAACTCGAAGAAGGCGCCGGAACCCAGTTCGACCCCCTGATGGTCGAAGCCGCGAAGTTCGCCCTGGAGGAGATCCCAAACTACGCCTCTTCCCTCAACTTCGGCGCGAGCGTGAGCGCCCGGTAACGCATCCGACGCTCGTTTATCGGCTTCTCGAACTCCGCCTCCCGCGCGAACTCGACCTCGCCGGAGGAGGCGGCTTCCACGAGGGAAAGGAGGTCTCCCTTCTCCGAAGGCGTGAGACCGCCGGAATCGGCGTAACGTTCCTCCTTCTCGAAGGACCTCACGCGCCGCGCGAACGAGACGAAGACGCTGCACGGCTCGGGACAGGGGATTTCGCCTCTCCCCCGCTCCGATTCGAGCGGCGCGTTTTCGTCCACGTCCCACAGAGTCTTTTTCAAACAGACTTCGTCCTCGCAGCAGGCCCTCGCCGCGTTTTGCACCGCTTCGTCCGAAAGATGCTTTACCCGCTCGTACATGCCGCTCTGACGGGCGGCGTTCTCCCGGAAGTTGGTGATCCGAAGCTCTCCCCCGCGGTACAGATG
>JBOHBL010000705.1:0-3296 GCA_050698295.1 Rubrobacteraceae bacterium
GAAGTGCCTCGAAGGCAATCGGCTCGCCCCGGAGGAGGCGAGGATGTTTTCGGAGGCCGGGGTATCGCTTCGTTCGTATGCGTTCGTCATGGTCGGGGTGGACGTGTTCACGCGGATGGTGTGGTTCGTGATGGGCGCGATCATCTTCCTCCGGCGCTCCGACGATGCGATGGCGCTTCTCGTGGCGTTCTTCCTCGTCTCCTTCGGGACGGCGACGTTCGCCTCCGACGGCGTGGATGCGCTCGTCGCGGTGAGTACGGCGTGGAGCGTGCCGGGACGCACTTTGCAAATTATCGGTGAGATCGGGGCGGTCCTCTTCTTTCTCACCTTCCCGAACGGACGCTTCGAGCCGAGGTGGACGGTTGGGATCGCGGCGGCGTTTCTCGTCTTTCAAGTTCCGAGCTATTTCGACCCCGACGTGTATTCTCGGCTTCCCATTTTGGAGGACATACAGGGATTCGTGTTCATGGGACTCGTCCTTTGCATGGTCGGCTCGCAAGTGTATCGATACCGGAATGTCTCGGACGCGCGCCAAAAGCGGCAGACGAAGCTCGTCGTCGGCGGGGCGGCGACGGCGATCCTCGTTCTCTTCGCCCTCCTCGTTCCGCTGTTCGTCTTCCCAACGACGCTCGCCGACGCCTCGCCTTTCGTCCTCGCCCTGATCGGGGCCGCCGTCCCCTTCACCATGCTCCTCATACCACTCTCCATCGGCGTCGCCGTCCTCCGCTCGGGCCTCTTCGACATTGACGTGGTTATAAACCGCGCCCTCGTTTATGGAACGCTCACGGTCTCCCTCGCGCTCGTGTATTTCGGCGGCGTGGCGGGCTTTCAGCGGCTCCTCTCCCCGCTCGTCGGCGAGGGCAGCCAGCTAGCCATCGTCGCCTCCACGCTCGCCATCGCCGCGCTGTTCGTCCCGTTACGGCGACGTGTCCAGTCTTCCATAGACCGCCGCTTCTACCGCCGAAAGTACGACGCTGCCAAGACGCTCGAAGAGTTCTCGAAGAAGCTGCGTGAGGGGACGGACCTGGAACACTTGACGGATGATCTGCTCTCAGTAGTACACGAGACCATGCGCCCCGAACATGCCGGCCTGTGGCTGAGGGTGCCCGAGCGAGAGGAGACGACCAGATGAATATCCGCATCACTACTCTGCTTGCGTGGTCGCTGTGCCTTCTCGGTATCGCGCTGAACCTGGCAGTGGGAGGTGTGCTGTTGATCGGCGATCTTCCGGTGGAGAGAGCGAATCCCTGGGGAACGACGATAGGCGGCTTATTTGTCTTCCCGGTGGCGATACTCGCCTTCGGCCTGGTGGGAGTGCTGCTCGTCTCCCGCCTCCCGCGCAACCCCGTTGGATGGATCTGCCTCTTCATAGGCTTGAACCTCATGTTCTATCTCGCCGCCGACCTTCTGGCTTATCCCCTGATGGCCCGTCCCGGTTCCCTGCCGACCGGGGAGTACATGGCATGGTTCGTTAACTGGTTGTGGGTCCCCGCCGTGGGTCTGCTGGGGACGTTCCTGGTCCTGCTCTTCCCCAACGGGCGTCTGCCCACCCGGCGCTGGCGACCCGTCGCGTGGATCTCCGGAGCGGTACTGGTCCTCTACACCCCCTCTCTGGCTTTCTTTCCTGGTCCCCTGATCGAGACCCCGGACGTCATAAACCCTGTTGGCATCGAACCCGCGCGAAGCGCCCTGGTGGCGACGATCGGCGTACTCGATGTACTCTTGCCCCTCTGTTTCGTAGCGTCGGCAGCTTCCATGATCGTGCGCTTCCGGTGCTCCGTCGGTGAGGAACGCCAGCAACTGAAGTGGTTCGCCAGCGCCGCCGCCCTCCTGGCGGTCTCTTTCCCGTTGGTCATCGTATTTTACTCGGGACCCATCGAAGACTTCATGACCCTGATCTTCGCGAGCCTCCCGATCGCGGTGGGTATCGCGGTCCTGCGTCATCGCCTCTACGACATAGACGTGATCATAAACCGCACTCTAGTCTACGGCTCCTTGACGCTGCTTCTCGCCGGAACATATCTCGGCTCGGTCGTGTTTCTTCAGTACGTCTTCCGATCTCTTAGCGGGCAGGATTCGCAGATCGTTATCGTCGCTTCGACCCTCGTTATCGCGGCGTTGTTCGTCCCTTTGAGACGCCGCATCCAGTCTTTCGTGGACCGTCGTTTCTATCGCCGGAAGTACGACGCTGCCAGGACGCTCGGCGAGTTCTCGAAGCGGCTGCGCGATGAGACGGACCTCGAAAACCTGAGCGAAGATCTCGTCTCGGTCGTGCGCGAGACGGTGCAACCGGCCCATGCCTCGCTGTGGCTGAAGCGCCCTGACGGCGGGGCGAAAAGATGAGCTACCGCGCTGCATCCCGGCTGGCTTGGTCGTTGTGTTTGTTGTGCGTGGCGCTGCTCGCGGCGAGGGTAGTCCTGCACTTCCTCAACAGGGCCACTACTCTAGCTACGGGTGGCTGGGGAACTGCGAACTACGCTTTCATCTTGCTTGTGATGATCCTCGCTTTCACGCTTGTGGGAGCCTTGATCTCCTCCCGGCTCCCCACCAACCCCATAGGCTGGATCTGCCTGTCCATCGGGCTCATCATGGCGCTCGAAGCCGTCGCGGACGGATACCACGTGTACGCGCTACAGACCCGGCCTGGGCTCCCGGGCGGGGAGTACATGGCCTGGCTGGGGAACTGGACCTGGGTCCCATGGTTGTTCTTGATCACGACCTTCTTGGTCTTGCTATTCCCCGACGGGCGGTTGCCTTCTCGCCGCTGGCGGGTGGTAGCGTGGCTCTCCGTGGTGGCGCTGATCTCGATTAGCGTTACCTATGCGCTCGTACCGGGCCGGCTCGATGAAGCCCCGAACGTCACCAACCCGCTGGGCATCGAGTCCGCGGGAAGCGCCCTGGAGTTCGTCTACACCTGGGACCTCTTGTTCCTGCTGCCGTGCTTCGTCGCGTCGGCGCTCTCCATGGTCCTTCGCTTCAGGCGCGCCACGGGAGAAGTGCGCCAGCAGATCAAATGGTTCGCCGCCGCCGCGGTTCTCCAGACGATGGCTTTTTCCTTCTACCTTTCCTTCTACTTCGTAGTGTCTTCGAGATCGAGAGTAGTCGAGGATTTCGTGGCCCTCACCTTCGCCGGCCTCCCGGTTGCGGTAGGCATCGCCATCCTGCGCCACCGCCTCTACGACATCGACGTCGTGATCAACCGCGCCCTCGTCTACGGAACACTCACCGCCTCGCTCGTTGTGGTGTATGTAAGCTCCGTCGTGTCTTTGCAATATCTCTTCCGCACGCTCTCGGGG
>JBOHBL010000706.1:0-4701 GCA_050698295.1 Rubrobacteraceae bacterium
CTCTATGGTCTCACGGGCGTCGTCCTTTATCCAGTCGGCGAGGGCGATGAGGGTCGCCGCGTCCCCGTCCACCGCCAAAACGACCACGGTGTTTCCGGCTTCTTGCAAAGACTGGATCTCCTCTCGCGCCGGAGAGAGGTCCACGCCCTCCTCCTCGACGAAACGCGGGCTGCCGACGGCGAGGGAACGCCCTTCGACCTCCGCCCTCACCCCCTTGCCGGGCGTGGCCTCAAAGTCGCGGACGTTCGGTACTTCGAGGCTCCGTTCCGCCGCCGCCTCGACCACGGCTCGGGCGAGCGGATGCTCGGAGGGTCCTTCGGCCGCGGCGGCGAGCGAGAGCGCTTCGGCCTCCTCATACCCGTCGAGGGCGACGACTTCGGCCACCGACGGCTCGCCGTGGGTTATGGTGCCGGTCTTGTCGAGCACGACCTTCTTCACGCCCTTGAAGACGTGGAAGGCTTCGCCGCTTCTCATGAGGAAGCCTCGCTCGGCGGCCTCGCCGCTCCCCCTTATTATGGCGAGCGGCGTCGCCATCCCGAGGGCGCACGGATAGCCCATCACGAGCACGCCGAGAGCGGCGAACCCGGCCCGCAGGAAGTCGGGATCTCCGGCCCACAGCCACCCGCCCGCCGTCCACAGGAGGAACCCGAGCGCGCTCGCGGCGAAGACCGCGGGGACGAAGAAGAGGAGCACCCGGTCCACGAGACGCAGGATGCCGGGCTTGAGCGCCCTCGCCTCGGCCACCTGCCTCGCGACGCTCCGCAAGAAGGTGTCCTCGCCCACCCGCGTCACCCGCATCACGAAGGCTCCGGCCTGATTGAGGGAACCTCCGATCACTTCGTCGCCCTCCAGTTTGTCCCGCGGGACGGACTCGCCGGTCACGAGGCTCTCGTCCACGGCGGAGGTTCCTTCTTCCACCACACCGTCCACGGGGACGCGCTCTCCGGGCCGCACGCGCACGAGGTCGTCCACCATAAGCTCTTCGAGCGGAACTTCTTTCTCGCGCCCGTTCTTCAGGCGATGGGCTGTGGGGGGTTCGAGGTCGAGGAGCTTTCGCACGGACTGCGAGGCGCGCACGTGGACGAGCACCGAGGCGTAGCCGCCGATGAGGTGGAACGAGAGCACGAAGACCGTCGCCCCGAAGAACCCGCCGGAGGGGAACGCCGGGACGAAGAGGCCCGTGAAGCCGCCGATCAAGCCACCCGTGGCGGCGGCGGAGACGAGGACGTCCTGGTTGAGGATGCCGCGCCTCACCGACTGGAAGCCGTTGCGGAAGATTATGAAGCGCGCCGGGCCGAGGAAGAGGAAGAGCGAGAGCGCTCCCATCGCCGCGGCGAGCAACACGTTCTCGCCCGCCACGAGCATGACGCCCATGATGGCCGAGGCGGCGGCCAAAAGACCGCCCGAGAGCATCGCCTTGCGGCGCGAGGCGGCGAGTTCCTCTTCCTCTTCGGCGAAGATTTCGGCCCGGTCGGGGTCGCGGGCCGTGTAGCCGAGGTCCGCGAGGGTATCCCGGATCCCCGCCTCCCCGATCCTCGCCGGGTCGTAGCGGATGAGGGCTTCCTCGTGGGCGATACTGACTTGCGCGTCCTCGACCCCTTCGAGGCGAAGGAGTCCTTTGTGGATGGACTCGGTGCAAAGGGAGCAGTGCATCCCGCCGACTTTGAGTTGCAGCCTGGCGGAGCCGTCCTCCCCGGCCCTCTCGGGACGGACGAAGGTCTCGGGTGGACGGGCGCTCACGCCGCGCCCCCCTCGACCTCGTAGCCGAGGAGATCCAGCCTCTCGCGCAGTTCCCCGCTGCCGACCCGGTCGGCATCGAACTCGACCACCACCCGTTGGCTGTCCGCGCTTGCCTCGACGCCGAGTACGCCAGGCAGGCGTTTCAAGGCGCGGTCAATGCGCCGCTCGCAGCTATCGCAGTGGATCCTCTGTCCGCCCGTGACCGTGAACTCCGTCTTCGTCGCCATCTCGTCCGTCTCCTTTCGTCGGTGGCGTAAACTCGATTCAGAGGCTACACCTTGCAGCGGCTATAAGGTCAAGGTGATTCGATGTAAAATTTCGAGGAGAGAAGACGGAAGGAGGCGGAACGGATGCGCGTGGGGGAGTTGGCGAAGAAACTGGACTTGAACACACAGACGATCCGGTACTACGAGCGCATCGGACTCCTTCCCGAGCCGGAGAGGACGGAGTCGGGATACCGGGCTTACGGGGAAGCGGACGAAAGAAGGTTACGGTTCGTGAAGAGCGCCCGGAATTCCGGGTTGAGTCTGGGCGAGGTGAAGGAGGTGCTGGCCCTCCGTGAGCGCGGAGAGGCGCCTTGCTCGTACGTCACCGAGACCATCGCCCGTCGGGCCGGGGAAGTGGAGCGCCAGATAGCCGAGTTGAAGAGGTTTAAGCGGGACCTGGACCGGCTATACGAGCAGGCGAGAAAGAGACCGGCTCGCGAGTCAGGCTCTCAAGGATACTGCCACATACTGGAGGATGGCAAGAACCCCCGCCGGGCGCACGTATGCGAGGACGCCGCGCCGTCCGACGACTAACGTGGAATCCCCGGCGGTACGGGACCGCTTACATGATATCGGGCGCGCCCGCTCTCGCCGGCGCCTTTTGGGTGACGGCGTGCGCGATGCCCGCGGCGATTATGAGGATGGCCGAGAGCAGCGAGAGGTAGGCGGCGAAGCCGATGCTCGCACCGTCGCCGAAAGGAGACTCGATGATCCGGTAGAAGATCCGGTACGTCGAGACGAGTCCCAAAACGGCTATGAGACCACCGAAAGCCATCGGACCCAACGGCGCTTTCTGGCGCGAAGCATACCATACGAGAGCGGCGACTATCAGCGTGATCCCGAGTACGAGGCTGCTTGTGTGGGGCGAGGGCAACCATCCGCTCCAGTACGTCGTCGAACCGTCGTCCCCGGTGGTCAAATAGAAGGTGAAGAAGGTGTACCCAAACAAGAATTGCCCGATAGCCCCGAGCGCCGCAAGACCGAGCCAGGGCGTCATGCCCGTCTGTGACCGCGCTATCCACGGGTTGGCCCGCGTCTGCCGGGCTGTGCCGCTGAAGGCGTGGAGGAAACCGCCTGCCGTCACGATCAGGCAGCCGATAAAGCCGATCCAGATCCCCGCCAAAAGCTGCGCGTCCACCGCCTGAGAAGGCAGACAATAAAACAGACACCCGCTTCCGATGATGTCCGAGTTAGACGGGACGAAACCGTCGAACGGCGGCACGATCATCCGGTATCCGAGTTGCAAGGTCGCCAGCAAACCCACTATCCCGACGAACAAACCGACGCCGCGCCCGCCGAGCGGGTTTCGCCCGATGGCCGTCAAAACGAACATCGTGGCCGCCACCAGCGCGGAGAGCAGGATCAGGTCCGAAGTGTGCGGGATGCCGAACCAGGCGTCCCGTCGCTCCTCTTCGAACACGTAAAAATCCGAACCGATAGCGATGACCTGAAGCACCGCTCCAGCCAAAGCCACCCAGAGCCACGGAGTTATCCTGTGCATTATGTTCGGGCCTTCGAGGGGAGAAATCCCACGAGAGCCCCTCACCTCCCAACGTCTCCACTCGCTTGATTTCCCTACCATCCAGTATACCGGAACCTTCGTCCACGGTAGCGGTAACACCGCGTTCTTCATACAGAAAAAAGCGCAATTTCATGGAATCCTAGTCTCTCTTACCTTCCAGTTAAATGGAAGGTTTACAATATGTCGAGTATGGCGGAAAGGGGTTTCAGGATGTCCGGGACGGCTTTAAAGATAGGCGAGGTGGCGAGGCTGGTAGGGATGCCGGCGAAGACGCTCCGTTACTACGAGGATTTGGGTTTGATCTCCCCTGCGAGACAGGAGGGGTCCGGTTACAGGGTCTTCGGCTGGCGCGAGCTGGAGCAGATCGAGTTCGTGAGGCGAGCGAAGCTGATGGGGCTGAGTCTCGAGCAGATCCGGACCCTCGTCGGTATCGCCGAAGACGGCGTAAGGAGCGGCGTCCTCCACCGCCTCGAAAACATGCTCGACGAGAAACTGGAGGAGACCGAACGCACCCTCGAAGAACTTCGCTCCCTGCGTGAGAGCCTCCTCGAATACCGGGATCGGGTGTCCGTGGTCGAAAAAGAGAACCTCTGCCGCTGCGCCGAACGCGGAGAGACCGAGTTCTGTGGCTGCGTCACCGCCGCGACGGAAGGGGTGACGCCGCCCATGATGCGCGTCGTTCGAGAGAACGGGTCGTCGAAACGGAAGACCGGAGAGCCGTGCCGGTGCGGATGCTGTGATCCCGCACCGAGCGGCGTCTCGTAGAAAAAGACGAAGGGAGAGACCATGAAACTGGCAATCGCGGGAAAAGGCGGTTCGGGAAAGACAACCATCTCGGCGACTCTGGCGCGGATTCTGGCGCGCCGGGGGCACCCGGTGATGGCCGTGGACGGAGACCCGAACCCGAATCTCGGGGTCGCGCTGGGCATGAACCGGGAGCAGCGGGAAAGCCTCGTCCGGGTCCCGAAGGACATCATGGAGATCAAGGAAGAAGGAGACACCCGCAGGCTCGTCATGACCCGCCCCGTCGAGGAGGTCACCTCGGAATACGCGGTCGAAGGCCCGGACGGAGTGCGCTTGATGGTGATGACGGGGGTGGACCACGCCGGAGCCGGGTGACTGTGCGCGGCGCACGCTCGTGTGCGCCGCCTGCTCGGTGAGCTGGCGACGGGA
>JBOHBL010000707.1:0-1436 GCA_050698295.1 Rubrobacteraceae bacterium
TGACCAGGTCGATCTGGTCGCCCACGACTCCTACCGCCGACTGCTCGAGCAGAAGGATGCACTGATCGAGCGCATCGCACCCACCGGCGAGAGCGCGGAGACTGGCGAACCGATCGAGCCGGCCGAGGAACGGAAGGCCGAGGAAGAAGCCGTCGCCGGTATCACCGAGACAGAGAGACAGGGCACCCTACAACTGAGCTCGCCACCCCGAGTGATCGACGGCGAGCAGGTCGACGGGGCCACCCTCCTCCTCCTGCAGCACATCGAGGAGACAGAGAAGCAGGGCCGCGTCGACGCCACTTTCCAGGTTCTCAGGCGCGTGGCTGGAGCCCGGCAGATCACCTTCCACAGGCGCGAGCAGGAGATTCTTCCGGTCCGATTCAGCCTGTCACTCGTCGACGACGTCGATGCACGAACGGCCGGCGCAGGCTTCGCCCGCGAGATCAAGATCCCACTGATCCGCGAGGCACTCGTGGTAGAGCGTGACATGGCTGGCGAGATCCAAAAGGTCCGCCGCGAGGCTCAGGAAGCCGATGTAGTCGTGCAGAAGTGGATCCCACTCGACCAAGTCACCAGCGACCTAGAGTCCAAGGTGCTGGGACTGGGCCTCGTGGAGGAGTCGCTCGCCGAATACAACGCGACCAAGCGCGTCGTACGCGCCTTCCTCGAAGGTGCCGGAGCCACCGATGACTCCGAGGTTTCTTGGGGCGCCGAACGGGCTCTACAAGCAGTCCACGGGATCGGTGCCCTCATCCAGCAGAAGTACAACGCTCGCCGGCTTCAACCAACCTATCGCTTCCGCGCCATCACCCTGCCTGAAGAGCCGAAGCCGATGCCCACCGACGTGCTCGACCGTTACGAGGACGATTTCGAGCGCGGCCGCTACTACAAAGGATGGGTCCACTCGATCCTGCCCATCGCTTCCTTCGACGCCCAGACCACCGAATGGGCCCTTGCAAACCTACTCGACAACAATGGGTCGCGAATCAGTTGGTGGCTCCGTCTCCAGAGCGGCGACCCAGCCTGCATCGAACTCGACGGCGGCGGAAAGTACTACCCCGACTTCATCGCCATCGACACGGACGGGACCCAGTGGCTCATCGAAGGCAAGGCCGAGCGTGACGTTTCACGCGCCGATGTTCAAGAGAAACGTCGCGCCGCCGAGGAATGGGCGCGCTTCGTCAACGACGACGGCCGATTCGGAACCTGGCGCTACCTGTTCTGCGCAGAGAGCACAGTCAAACGCGCCCACGGCTCATGGGACAGCCTCCTGGTCGCGGCAGGCGCGATGTAGACACCACTCCGCTTGCCCATCGCACCCGATTCGTCGTGACGATCCGACCATGCGCACACCCGCCGTCCTTGCTAGGACTCCGCTGCGCACGAGCTTCCCATGGTCCATCGCGGACGCGCTCGATGATGATCACAGAAGTGAC
>JBOHBL010000708.1:0-2495 GCA_050698295.1 Rubrobacteraceae bacterium
GCCTACGTCGCGGAGATCTTCCGCTCCGGCATCCAGTCCATAGACAAAGGCCAGATGGAGGCCGGACGCGCCTCCGGCCTCTCCTACGCCCAGACCATGCGCCACATAATAGTTCCGCAGGCTTTCAGGAGGGTGATCCCACCTTTGACAAACGAGTTCGTCCTGCTCATAAAAGACACCTCGATAGTCAGCGTCATAGGTCTCGTGGAACTCCTCAAAGCTACCCAGGACATCCGCAACGAGACCTTCAACGGGACGCCTCTCATCGCGGCGGCCTTGATCTACCTGGCCATCTGCCTGCCCCTGATCTACCTGGCTAACAACCTCGAACGTCGCCTGAACCGCCGCACGGCGTAAAATGAGGCGAAGAAAGGAGGTTCGCGCGATGAGAGAAGAAGACGTGGTTTCGCGCGACCCGAAGGTGATGAACGGGGCGCTGGTTTTCAAGGGAACGCGGGTGCCGGTGGAGATCCTCATCCAGCACCTGACGGCGGGGGATTCGCTCGACGATTTCCTGGACGGTTTCCCGAGCGTCTCCCGCGAGCAGGCGGTCGCATATCTGAAGATGGCCGAAGAGAAAGCGGATGCGGCTACTGCTTGACGAGAAGAAGGATCGCCGAATAAAGCGATTTTTCGGCGACGAGTACGAAATCCTGACGGTTCGGGAGCGTGGCTGGAGCGGCAAGGAAAATGGAGAGCTTATCTCACTGGCCCAACGCGAGTTCGACGCTCTCGTAACAATGGATCAGGGCATCCCGCATCAGCAGAACCTGGAAGGCATCACGCTCGCGATCCTGCTTCTCGAAGCGCCAAGCAACCGTCTCGCCGACCTCGCGCCGCTCGTGCCGGAGGCAAAGGAAGCTCTGAGCGAAGCGCGACCGGGAAAGGTGTTGCGGGTCCCAGCTCGTTGACATTTTATTCTCCCAGCCTGGCTTCCCTTACGCGGATAAAAGCAGCCGGGTCGGATGCTCTAATTCTGGGGGTTCTCTTCCGCTGCGGACTCTTCCTCGATCTCCACGACCGCGCTCCCGAGCGAGCCGCCCTGGCTCTGGATGAATTTTCGCTCGAAGGTGTATGCCTGCGTCAACATCGCAAGCTCGATCTTCCCGCGCTCGACGGGGAGCGTCCCGGCTTCCTCCTGCTTGGCTAGTTCCGCGCCGCTTTGACCCAGAGAGTTCTCCAACTCTTTTATCTTCCGTCGCGCCTTGAGGCGTCCGCCGGGAGTGAGGCGGAGGTAGACTTGCTCGTTCGGGCCTTCCACCGGGTGGACCCAGGCGTTTCTGAGCCAACCCTGGAGGATTTCGTTGCGTATATCGTCTCTGTTTTGCAGCTCCATTTCGACCTCTCGTTCCTCGCGGTTTTAACTCTTTTTATGATACTCTGACGCGCCCATGGTTTTGCGGGCGAGAGAAACTTCGCGCCGCTCGTGGCGTATGAGGGGATGTGTCCGGCAACGTGAAAGAATGGCGGGATCCGGATGGTCTCCTCTCCGGGACTTTCTCGATCCGCGCCCGGGGCTTCTTCGGTTCCGAATTCGTGCTCTCCGACGAAAACGGCGAGTTCGGGCTGCTCCGCCTCGAAGGATCCGGGGAAGCTTCGTTCGAGTCCGGCGGTCTGAGTGGCCGTATCGAGCGCGAAGGTTTGAGGTATCGGATGTTCACCGGGAATAGAGAGACGTTGACGGCGATCCGAAGTCCTTCCGGCGGGTTGCGGATCGAGGTCGGAGAGAAGGCGTACGAGGCGAGCGTTTCGCTCGTTCGCAACGAAGCCACGGCGACGAGTTCGGGCGGTGAGGCGGTTCGCGTCGCGGGCGGATTGACGAACAGGAGATACGAAGTCTCCTTCGAGGGGGAAGGCTCGCTGCCGGTGGCGATCTTCCTTCTCTATCACCTTGCCGCGTCGCGGCGGAGAGCTTTTCGCGCCGAGATGAGATAATGAAGGCAGGCGAGAAAGAAAGGACACAAGAGCATGGAGCGAGAACCGAATTACGGGAGACACCAGGAGCCGGGCGACGAGTCGAGCGGTGAGACGCGGGGAATACCCCGTCAAAACGCCGGCGGCGAGATGGGACCGCAGGACGAGAGGACGTGGTCGATGCTCTCGCATTTGAGCGTCCTGGCCGGGTTGATCGGGCTCATGCCGCTCGGCGCGCTCATCATCTGGCTCGTCTACAAAGACCGTTCACCGAGGGTCGGCTTTCACGCTTTGCAGGCGCTGTGGTATCAGGTGGCCTGGATCGTGATCATCATCGCCTACAGCGTCCTCAGCGTCGTGTTGATGATCGTGCTGATCGGCTTCATTATGATTTTCCTGGTCCCGATCTTGGCGTTGATCCCCATCATCCACGGCTGCTACGCCGCCTACCAGGTCAATCAAGGGATCGACTACCGCTACCCGTTCATCGCCGACAAAATCGACGGCGGACAGAGGGCCGCGTAGTGCTGTAGAGACAAAAGGAGCCCCGCCGGAGGAGATTATCCGGCGGGGCTTCGTTC
>JBOHBL010000709.1:0-1525 GCA_050698295.1 Rubrobacteraceae bacterium
GCGCTGGCGTACGCGGTCCTGCGGGTGGTCGCCGAACTGCGCCGGCTGTACGCCAGGCAGCGCGCCCTCTCTGAAGAACTCGCGCGGGCTTCGCGGGCCAAGAGCGACTTCCTCGCCGACGTGTCGCATGAGATCCGAACCCCCCTCACCGTGATACGCGGCAACGCCGAAACGGGACTCGCCATCCAGCGCGATTGCGCTCACGGTGAGATCCTCGAAGAGATAGCCAGGGAGACGCGCAAGACCTCGCGGATGGTCGGGGACCTGCTCTTCCTCGCCCGCTCGGACTCCGCCGAGCCGCCACTTGAGAAAGAGAACGTCGCCACCGAACTCTTCCTCGCCGAACTCTCGGGCCGCGCGGCAATCCTGGCCCGCGAGCGAGGCGCGACCCTCGAAATCGAACACGAAGGCTGCGAATGGGTCCGGATCGACCCCACCCGCGTCGAGCAGTCGGTCCTGATCCTCATAGACAACGCGGCCAAGTACGGCGGCGCCCCGATAACGCTGACTTCAAGGAACACCTCCGGCGAACTGATCATCGAAGTCTCTGACGACGGTCCCGGCATCCCCGAGGAGAAGCTGCCCCACATCTTCGAGCGTTTCTACCGCGCGGACAGGACGCGCAGGCGGAACGGCGCCGGGCTCGGTCTCCCCATCGCAAAGACCATCATCGAGGCGCACGGCGGACGCATCGAAGTCGAAAGCGAAGTCGGAGAAGGGACCACCATGTCGCTCTACCTGCCCCTGATGGACGACGAAGACCCGGCCAACCACCTCACCGCCTCAAACACCGAAAGATCACCCGATTAGCAAAACGTGAACGTCTCCGGGATCATGAACCCCGATGGCTAGCGACATTTCGATGCTCTGCTGAACGATAGAATTCCTGTTCCATGTGATATTTTCGGAAGCGCCTTCCCGAACAGTGCGTTACACTTTGCTGCCCGCAGCCTCGTCCGTGGAAGTCACCAAATGGATCTCATCGGGCAATTCGACATCCCCAACGATAATACGCGACCTTATCTGCTCGATTTTCTTTTCATCTTCAGGGGTCAACTCTATCGTCGCGGCCTCTTTTTCGGTGGTCGGTTCTATTGTCGCCATAACTCGCGCCTCCTGGTTTCCTACGCTTTGACACCATCCTGGGGACACAGCGTCGTCAGATCACGGGCGTACGCCTCCGCTAAGAGGTACACGTCTCTGTCGGCGAATCTCGTCCGATCCAAGTTCTGCCCGCTGTCCAGGTTGAGTACTCCTACAACAGCGTCATTGTACCTTATCGGGACGCTGAGCCAGGAGTTGATGCTATTGTTCACCACCTCAGCCTGAGTAGTCTCCAACCGACCCATGGAGTTCCGATACTTCGGGTCTTTTGAGTCATACATACGCAGCTTTCCAAACTCCCAAGCCTTCCCGCAGTTCCCTTCCCCCTTGTTCCACTTCGACTCGCGCGCCTCGTTGGAGTATGCGCCGTTCTCCGGATAGGCATAATAGTGCATCGCAAGGTGCGATCCGAACACTCCCG
>JBOHBL010000710.1:0-3167 GCA_050698295.1 Rubrobacteraceae bacterium
GAGATGTCTCGCGTGAAGAACGCCCCGGTCTACAGCGCGCCGGCAGCGGATACCGCCGCCCTGGACCAGGGCGCCGTTCACGTCGAGGGCACGGGATTTCCCTGGGACGCTGAAGCCAACGTCTACATAGCCGGGCACCGCCTCGGATACCCTGGAACCGGCAGCTTCCTCCAGTTCCGCGACCTCCACGAGCTCGAAAACGG
The DNA here is from genome assembly GCA_050698295.1 of Rubrobacteraceae bacterium. Lineage (GTDB taxonomy): Bacteria > Actinomycetota > Rubrobacteria > Rubrobacterales > Rubrobacteraceae > JACCWD01. The sequence goes on from JBOHBL010000710.1 coordinate 204, forward strand.
CGATGAGATTATCCTCAAAGACGCCGACGGAACGAAATACACGTACACCGTCTTCGACCAAATGATCGTCGCCCCCGACGCCTACCACGTAACCGCACCCGTCCCCGGCAAGAACATCATAAGCCTCCAGACGTGCACCCTGCCCGACTACTCAGAACGCCTCATAGTCCAGGGCGAACTCACGAGCATCACGTAGAAGCGACGACGCGCGCCGGCTCTCACGCCATCGAGCTTCCCGCAAACAGGACCACGCACGCCGTGACCAGAAGCAGTGCCACGCTGACCAAAAGAAAGAACATCCCCACCAGCTTCACGCTTTTCCTCCTCGTTTTGGAATGCCGGGATCGGTGAGTCCGCGACTCACCGGCTCCGGATCGAACCGCTTCAGCGACCGATTCGCCTGACGAGGAGTCCGCCCGCGACGAGCGCGACCCCGAACCCGAGCGCCGGAAGAAGCGTGCCACCGGTGTCGGGCAGGACACTAACGCCGAGTAGATCAGCTACGCCGCCACCGGAACCGTTGTCGTCACCGTCGTTGCCGTCATCGCCGTTTCCATCGTCGCTGTTTCCGGCATCGAGGATGACCACTCTGTCGGCTTCTCGCAGGGGTGGGCAGATGGCGGGTTCGGGCTGGCCGGGGACTTCGGTGTAGGTGACTTCGACCGCCTGTCCTTCGCGGAGGTCTTCGGCCGAAGCGGGGATGGGTTCTCCATCCTGCTGCGCGAGTATCTCCGTTTCGCCGGTCAGGTTGAAGCTGATCGCCTGATCACAATAGCCCGGGTCTTCGACGCCGAGGTTAGGGTCTTCGCTGACGACGAGACTGTTGCCGCCGACGTCCGTGATGAAGCCGCGGAGGGTTTTCTCGACGGGATCCCCCGCCGCATCGTACCAGGGGCTGAGAAAGACGACCTCCGCGGCTTCTCCCTGGCCGGGGAAGGACTCGGCTATCGGGCCGGCGGGTGTCACCTGGACTTCGAGGCCGGGCGCGAGGTCTGAGGCGGTCGGTTCCCTCGGGGGAGTTTCTTCGGGGGCGTAGACGACGCCGTCGATGAAGCTCGTTTCCGCGGTGATGTCGAAGTAGATTTGACTCCCGTCACCTCCTTCGAAGAGGAACGAACCGTCTCCGACTTCGAGCACGGTTCCCGTCAGGCTATCGCCTCCGGGACCTTCCGCACTCTCCACGCTCGTCACTTCCACGAGCGGCGGGCCGCCCTCGATCCGCCCGTCTTCGTATTCCGGGACCAGCGTCCCGTGAACGATGACCCGCTCTCCGGCGTACTCGTCGAGGTTGACGGTCTCGCTGGTGAGGGCGTGGTAGGTCCCCGTCGCTTCATCGGTGACGGCGTGGCTGCCGTACTGGAAGGTCGTCGCGCCGAGAACTTCGATCACCCCGCTCAACGTCACAGGTTCACCCGGCGCTTCAGGTTTCTCTTCATCGTACTGATGCTGCGCCGCGCCCTGCGCCAGCGCCGAAGACGCGGCGATTACCACCATTGCCAGCGTCGCCGCCAGGACCATCAACTTCTTCATCGAACGCCTCCTTAACAGAACTTCACAATTGCTGAATGAACTTTCGCATCCGGGACCTTCGCCGCCATCGACCGGATGGAGGAGATCTCGCGCCCGAAGGTATGATTGTTGTCTCATACGGGTTGTGAGAGCCGGGAGGCTCTGCGATTATCTGGTTTGGATACTTTGGATTTCGAGCCGGGAGGAAGCGGCATCTTCCGTTCTTTCTACAAAGCGACGTCCGCCCCGGAGGTCGTAACCGGGGCGAAGGAGCGCGAGGCGTCCTCCTTCGAGCGCCTGTTCGAGGGAGGCGTTCGCTGGCGGCTGGTGTTGTTCGCCGGAGTCCTCGCCGGGGTCGCGCCTTTTGTCGTCTCGATCTTCCTGATAAACGTCTACGCGACCACGGAGTGGTTCGCCAACGAGTACTTCGACGGCGTGGTCGAGAGGATGACGGGGAGCGGTGGGATCTCGGGTTTCGGCGTCTTTCTGGCTCACTTCGGCACGCCGGCGTTTTCTCTGGCCGCGGCTATACTTTCCGCTCTGTTTGCTGGGAGGAGGGTTGGACCTTCGGCGCCGTTGCACGGGGCTCTGATCGGGGTGGTCGCCGTCCTCTCTTCGCACCTCATGACGGTGCCTTTCTTCGGGCCTCCGGAGCCCTACGAGTGGGTCATCTACCCGGTCGTCCTGATCGGGGGCGGAGTACTCGGGGGCTTGAGGGGATGGGGGATCCGCGCCGGAGAGGAGGCTCTTCACCGGGCGAACCGGGCGGTTGGGATGGCGCAGAGCCCGCGGGACATAGTCGGGGCGGTCGGCGAGAATCTGACCGGCTCGAACATAAACGGCGTGAGCCTCTGGGCGCTGCGCCGCGGCGAGCCGGGGAACTTCGAGTCTCTCGGTAGCTGGAAGGCACGCAAGACGCGGGAGCTTCCGCCGGAGATGGGCTTCGGCTCGACGAGGGAACTGGCGCGGCTCGGATCGCCGATCCGACGCCGAACGGCCGACCTTTCCGGGCCGGACAAAGCGGCCTGGGAAGCGCGGGGGATAAAGTCCGCGCTCCTGCTTCCCCTCGGTTCGCCGGGAGAAGCTTTCGCGGGCCTCATGATGATCACATCCGGCAAGAGTCGCGGTTTTTCGAGGCGGGACGAGCGCGCGTACTCGACCGTCGCGGCGACCGCCGCGCTCGCGCTGGAGAACCTCCGCCTCATCGAGGAAGCTCGTCAGGCCGGGGAACGAGCCGGCGTCCTCGACGAACGTCAGCGCCTCGCCCATGAGATCCACGACACCCTGGCTCAGGGCTTCACGAGCATCGTCACGAACCTGGAAGCCGCCGAAGGCTCCCTCTACTCGGGACGCAGCGGAGCGAAACAACACCTCGACAACGCCCGCGCAATCGCCCGCGAGAGCCTGAAAGAAGCGCGCCGCCTGGTGTGGGCGCTGCGTCCGCAGCGACTGGAG
>JBOHBL010000711.1:0-9483 GCA_050698295.1 Rubrobacteraceae bacterium
ATCCTGTACTGTGCAAAGTGGCGTCCTCGACGGACCCGGATGGAATAGTGCGCCTCTGACCGCAGAAAAGGGGGACGGTGGTCCCCCGGAGGAATCCTACTACCCGGACGCGCCGAGGTTCAGATTCGCATCAATATTCTACCAGAATGTAGAAATACTGTATGTACGAACTGTGTATACGAGCCATGAAAAATACCAATTTGCAGGACTTTCATGCATTTGATACGCTGAGATCAAAGCGAAGGCATGGTATCAAGGAACACCGGCAGGAACTCATCACGGCGGCGGTGACGGGGCGGGTGGGGGTTGCGGCGTCGTGAATTCTCGTCGCTGGGGGTACAATTACAGGCGCGCACCGCGAGATGCCATGGAAGAGAGGTGAAGGGACGGCATGAGCGACAAAAAGACCATCGAACTCAAGCCCGTGCGAACGGGCAAGACGGACTCCCGGACGTTTGCTCGCCAGGCGCGTGAGATCTCCGAGCGTTTGAAGGCGAGCGGCCGTACCTTCTCCGATTCGACGGAGGATGTCAGGCGCGACCGCGAGAGTCGTTGAGCGAACCCGACGGACGGCTGCCGCTGGTGCTTGACACCTCGGTGGCGGTCAAATTTTACGTACCCGAAGAAGGACACGAGCAAGCCCGCGAGTTGCTCGCCGTCGTGGAAAACGATGGTGTGAAGCTACTGGCTCCGAGTACCATAGGAGCCGAGTTCTGGAACGCGCTCTGGCAGAAACACCGTCGTGGAGAACTAGAAAAAGAGAAGGTTTGGGAGACGTGGGAGAAATTCAACGATGCCCCGGTAAGTCTCTTCGACCCGGATTCCTTGATGCACGCTGCGGCGGGCATAGCCTACGAGACGGAAGTGATCGTTTACGACGCTTTGTTCCTCGCGGTCGCCGAGGGTTTCCAAACCGTAGTCGCGACAGCGGACGAAAGGTCGATGTTAAAGCGAATCCGTGGGACCGCTTACGAGCGCCTTGCCGTGCATCTGTCCAACGTTGAGACGCTGTTGGCCGGTCTGACCGAAGACCAGCCGGAAGCCGGCGAGGTGTCCGGAGACGAACAGACATGAGCGAGATTTCGCCAGTTGGGAGCTTCCGCGAATCGAACGGATCACGATCCTCAACGAACACCGGCAGGCGCTCATCACGGCGGCGGTGACGGGGCGTGTGGAGGTTGCGGGGTCGTAAAGACGACGCGATACTTCGAGGAGGAAGTTCTTGTGAAGAGACCATATCTCGATCTTGAGTGGTGCGAGCGGGTTCGGCAAAACCCGGAGGAGGCCGAGACGCAGGAAAACGGTCGCATACGGCATTGGGCCGAGGTGCCGGAACTGGCGGAGGCTTTGGCAGAGGGAACCGGCAAAAAGCCGGAGGAATCCACCAGTTACTTGAGGGTGGTCACTCTCGAAGACGGCGAGACGATTCACAACGCCATGCCTGACGGCAATTATGCGAGGAAGAAAAGGAGGCGGCAATGAGGATCAGCTACCACCCCGACATGGATTCGCTGTACATCCACCTCTCCGACAGGCCCGGAGCCGAAATCATCGAGGTTTCTGACGACGTGGCGGTGGACGTGGACGAGAATGGGGTTCCTGTCGGCATAGACATCAGCCAGAACGCCAGTGGGATCGTCGATCTATCGAAACTGAAGCTGGAACGCAGCGAGGAAGACGGCTCCGACGCTCTCCTGGAACTCGCGACCGGTTTCCTGGTTCAGCCCGTCGAAGTGACCGGAAAGAAGAACGTCGGCTAAACCATCGCCAACTTCCAACCGTGATCTGAGAACCCCGCCGAACACCGGCAGGCGCTCATCACGGCGGCGGTGACGGGGGGGCGGAGGTTCCGCGTGGGCGAATACTCCATGAGCGGTTAGAATCGAGCGGTACGCAAGGGGAGAGACGTTTTATATGAAGCCGAACGAACAGGCATTCGAGGAACACATCGCATCCTCCCTCGTACAGCGCGGCGGATACCGGGAAGTAAAAATCGGCAATGCGTCGGGGGATTTCGATGCTTCCCTCGGCCTCGACCTCGCGGAACTCTTCGCCTTTATCGAAGCGACGCAACCCGAGGCGTGGGCGCGTCTCTCGAAACTCCACGGCGACAAGACGAAGGCGCGAAAGCGCTTTGCCGAAAGGCTCGCGAAGGAACTCGACGCGCGCGGCGCGGTGGACGCGCTGCGACACGGCGTCACGGACCTCGGAGTCGGGATCCGGCTCGCGTATTTCAAACCGGCGCACGGCCTCACACAGAACCTCGTCGCTCGCTACGACGCGAACCGCCTCACCGTCGCCCGCCAACTTCCCTTCGAGACGAACTCGAACAAAACCCTCGACCTCGCGCTTTTTCTGAACGGCATCCCCATCGCTACGGCGGAACTGAAAAACGCCCTCACCGGACAAGGGGTCGAGGACGCGAAGGAACAGTACCGCCGCGACCGCGACCCGAAAAACACCACCCTCGCCCGTCGCGCCGTCGTCCACTTCGCCGTGGACACCGAACAAGTCGCCATGACGACGCGCCTCGCCGGACCCTCGACGCGCTTTTTGCCGTTCAACCGGGGCCAGCGAAGCTCCGGCGGAAAAGGAAACCCACCGAACCCGAACGGACACAGGACGGCGTACCTGTGGGAGCGGGTGTGGGAAAAGGACGCATGGCTCGATCTCCTCGGGCGATTCGTCCACATCGAAAAGTCGGCGAAAGGCTCGAAGTCCTCCGGCAACGTCATCTTTCCTCGATACCATCAGTGGGACGCCGTCCTCTCGCTCTCGGTCCATGCTCGTACTCACGGCGCGGGGGAGAGCTATCTCGTACAGCATTCCGCCGGGTCGGGGAAGTCGAACACCATCGCCTGGCTCGCCCACCGACTCTCGAACTTGCATGATGCCGGCGACGGAAAAGTCTTCGACAAGGTCGTCGTCATCACGGACAGGGTGGTTCTCGACAAGCAGCTTCAGGAAACCATCTTCCAGTTCGAACACGCCCACGGAGTCGTCGAGAAAATAGACGAAAGCTCGTCCCAACTCGCCGAAGCTCTCTCCGGCCAAACCTCCCGCATCGTCATAACGACGCTGCAAAAATTCCCCTTCGTACTGGATAAAGTCGAAGACCTCCCGTCCCGCCGCTACGCCGTGCTCGTGGACGAGGCCCACTCCTCCCAAACCGGCGAAACCGCCAAAGACATGAAGAGAGTCCTCGGCTCCGGTTCCGAAGCGAACCTCGCCGCCGAGGAGCCGGGCGAATACGACGCGAACGGGATCGTCGAAAACCCCGCCGAGGAGGCGCTCGCCCGCGAGGTCGCCGCGCGCGGTCGGCAGAAAAATCTCAGCTTCTTCGCGTTCACCGCCACGCCGAAGGGGCGCACGCTGGAGATGTTCGGTCGCTACGACGAGGACGCGGAACACAAGGTCGCTTTCCACACGTACTCCATGCGGCAAGCCATCGAAGAGGGGTTCATCCACGACGTCCTCGAAAACTACGTCACGTACGGGACGTACTGGAAGATCTGGAAAGCCGTCGAGGAAGACCCCGAATACGACCCCCGACGAGCCGGAGCGGCCATCGCCCGCTTCGTCACCCTCCACGAACACAACCTCTCGCAAAAAGCCGAAGTCATCGTCGAACACTTCCGCCGGCGCGTGGCGCACAAGATCGGGGGCAGAGCAAAGGCGATGGTCGTCACCTCCTCGCGCAAACACGCAGTCCGCATGACCCGCGCCCTCCGCAAGCACACCGACGAACACGGCTATGGTTCCCTCGGCATCCTCGTCGCGTTTTCCGGGACGGTGGAGGACGAGGGACTCTCGCACACCGAGGCGAACATGAACGGCTTCCCCGAGAGCCGGACACCCCGCGAGTTCGAGGAGGACGGGCGGCGTTTCCTCGTCGTCGCTGACAAGTACCAGACGGGCTTTGATCAGCCGCTCCTTTACGCGATGTACGTGGATAAGACGCTCACCGGCCTCGCCGCCGTGCAAACCCTCTCTCGCCTCAACCGCCGCGCCGAAGGGAAAGATGGAACCTTCGTTCTCGACTTCCGCAACGACGCGGACGACATCCGGGCCGAGTTCGAGAAATACTACGGAAAGACCATCGCCCCGCCCACGGACCCGAACCTCCTCTACGACACCCGCCGCCGCCTCGACGAATACGGCATCCTCATGCCCGAGGAGGTCGAGAAAGTCGCCAGTCTCCTCGCAAGCGACGGCCACTCGACCCACGCCCGCCTCCACGCGGCGCTCGCTCCGGCGACCGATCGTTTCCGCGCTCTCGAAGAAGAGGAGAAGGACGCTTTCCGAGACCATCTCACGCGCTTCGTTCGGACGTATTCGTTTCTCTCGCAGGTCGTCGGCTTCGCGGATGTCGGGATGGAGCGGGACTATCTCTTTTGTCGGGCGCTCGCTTCGCTTGTGGGGCGCGACGCCGAAGCGAGCCTCGATCTCGGCTCCGAGGTCGAACTCACGCATTTGCAACTCGAACGTACCTCCGAAGGCTCACTCTCGCTCGAAGCCGAAAAAGGCGTCGTCAGAGCCATATACGACGGCGAGGGCCGCGCTCACGAGCCGGAGGCTTCTCCGCTCTCGCGCATCATAGACAACCTCAACGAGAAGTTCGGGCTCAAGCTCACCGAGGCCGACCGCCTCCACCTCGACTCCGTCGCCCGCAGCCTCATAGACGACGAGAGGGTGCAAAAACAGGCCGCAGCCAACTCGGAGGCCAACTTCGGCGTCCGCTTTCCGAAGCATTTCGAGGCCGCCGTCGTCGAACGCCTCGCCGGAGCGACGGGCTTCACATACGAACTCCTCGGCAACGAAGAACTCTCCGAGCAGATCCGCGCCGTATACATGCCGCTCGTTTACGGAAGGGCGAAGGTCGCCTGGCAGGAACACTGTCCCATCGGCGAACTCCTCGGCCCGCCGCCCAAAGAAGGAAAGCGCCTCGAATACAAATCCACGCTCCGAACCCACGCGCGCGGCGAAAACGCGGGCGAGCTATTCGAGCCGCTCCGGAGCGCGAGCATAAAAACCATAGCCGCGTTCCTCAACAGCCGCGAAGGCGGAACCCTCCTCATAGGCGTCTCCGACGACGGCTCCGTCTTCGGCCTCGAAGGAGACTACGCGACGCTCCGAAAAGAGGGCAAAGACGACCGCGACCTCTTCCTCCTCCACCTCAGCCAGACCATCATAAACGCCGTCGGCATGGCCGCCTCGGCAAACGTCGGAGAGGAAATACTCGAAGTGGCCGGAAAAGACCTTTGCCGCATCCACGTAAAACCGTCGAGCTTCCCCGTCGAGGCCGAAGTCGTCGAAGTGGACAAAAACGGCCGGCACATAAAAAAGACAGTTTTCTACGGACGCTTCGGCAACGGCACCCGCGCCGTGAACGATCCCGCGGAGCGCGAGAGGTATCAGGCGCAAGTATGGGGGTGAAGGTCGCTTCGCTTCAGGGAGTAGGGAGATAGGGAGTGGGGAGTAGGGAAAAGAAAAACTACTCCCCACTCCCCAAACGAGCGAAGCGTGTGCCTCCCCACTCCCTGTAGTTAAAATATCTCCATGACCGGGACGCCCGCGAAACCGCCCATCGGGAGGAACACGCTCCTCCTTTCGGCCTCGATGGCGATGCTTTACGGGATGACTCAGTTGTCTGCGGCTATTTCGTCTGTGACGTTCGCGGTCGTGACGGGGGCGGGTGGTCTCGCGGGGCTCGGGCCGGCTATCTTCCTCGCGACCGCCGCCCTCTCAGCGCTGCCGATGGGGCGCGCGATGGACCGCTTCGGACGCATCCCGGTGCTCGCGGTCGGATACGCGACAGGCGTACTCGGTTCCGCGGCCACCGGTTTCGGGGCGATGTGGGGTTCGGCGGTGTTCGTGATCACCGGTTTCGTCCTCATCGGCATCGCGACCGCCGCCGGTATTTTGACCCGCGCCGCAGCGGCGGACATGTACCCGCCCGAGAGGAGGGCGTGGGGCATCTCGCTCGTGCTTTTCGGGGCGGTCTTCGGCGCTCTCCTCGGCCCGCTCGTTTTCGTTCCGCTCACGTCGGGAAACGGCTCCCCGGTCGCTCCGTGGTTCGGCGCCGCCGGGTTCATGGCCGTGGGACTCGTTCTCGTCCTTTGCGTGAGGCCCGACCCGAAGCGCATCGCGCGCATGATCGGCGCGGAAGAAACGAACGCCGAGCATTCACCCGCCGCTCCTCTCTCCGAAATACTCAGGCGACCGGGGGCCGTTCCGGCGCTCCTCGCGGCGCTCATGAGCTACGCGGTGATGGTCGGGATGATGACGCTCTCGGGGTATATTTTGGTGGGACACGGACACCATCAAGGAGCGGTGTTTCCCGTCATAAGCGCGCACTTTATCGGCATGTTCGGTCTCGTGCTCGTCGTCGGGAAAATTATTGACCGCATCGGACGCTCGACCTCTCTCGTCGGCGGCCTCGTTTTGCTCGGACTCTCCGCGCTCGCCGTGGTGTGGACGGTCGAGAGCGTGGTTCTCACTTCGTTCGCGCTCTTCGGCATCGGACTCGGATGGAACTTCTCGTTCGTCGCCGCCACCGCGGAACTCGTGGACCTCGCGAGCCCATCGGAGAGGGGGAAGCTCCTCGGTTTCAACGATTTGCTCGCGGGGCTTCTCGGGGCGACGCTCGCTCTCTCCGGGGGGATCGTGCTCGCGTGGGTCGGACTCGTGGGACTCGGAGTCGCGGGTTTCGTCCTCGCCGTTTTGCCCATAATCTGGATCCTCGGCCTCCGCTCGAAACCGGCATGACGTATGCCGTCGAGATCCACACCGACGGCGAAAAAGGAACTCCCCTGCGGCTTTTGCCACGAACCGCATGGAGATCATGGCCGCGATCGTCGGCTTCGAAGCCCTCGAACGCGAATGCCGCGTCACGCTTCACACCGACTCCGAGTATCTTTCAAAGAACGTGGATCGAGCGGAAAAGTGGCGCGAGAACGGGTGGAAAACGGGCAAGAAAAAGAAGGTCGCCAATGCCGATTTGTGGCGGCGACTTCTCGATGCGTCCTCCCGCCACGAAGTCCGCTTCGAGTGGACGAAGGGCCACGCCGGAGACCCGGAGAACGAGAGGTGCCATCGGCTGGCAGCGCGGGCCATGAGAAAAAAGAACCTTCCCGCCGACGAAGGATACGAGCAGGCATGAACGTTACGCCGCTCGTCCGGGCGGGTAGACAAGCCGAGGCGAATTCAAACCAAAGAAGGGACACACGAGATGGCTGAAAATTCATCGGCCGCGGTTCTCGGAACCGGAATCATGGGCGCGGCGATGGCGAGGAATTTGTCGAAGTCCGGCTTCGAGATACGAGTCTGGAACCGCTCGAAGGAGAGAGCCGAGCCTTTGGCGAAAGACGGCGCGAAGGTCGCCGATTCTCCGACCGAAGCCGCCGACGGAGCGGACTTCCTCATAACGATGCTCCCGGACGCGGAGGTGACATCGGAGATCGTCGGCGATGGCGCGCTCGACTCTCTCGCGGACGGGGCCGTGTGGATACAGACCGGAACCGTCGGCGTCGAAGGGAACGAAAAACTTTCGAAGCTCGCAGCGGATGAGAACATCGCTTTCGTGGACGCGCCGGTTCTCGGCACGAAACAGCCCGCCGAGAACGGGGAACTCATCGTCCTCGCTTCCGGCCCGGACGAGGCGAAAGACAAAGTCTCACCCATCTTCGAGGCCATCGGCAAAAAGACGATGTGGGTGGGGGAAGCGGGGTCGGGGAGCCGTCTCAAATTGGTGACGAATAATTGGATCCTCGGCCTCCTCGCGACCCTCGGGGAGACGGTGGCATTCTCGAAAGAACTTGGCGTGGATCCGAACCAATTCCTCGAAGCCATCGGCGGAGGACCGCTCGATCTCCCATACGCGCAAATGAAAGCTCCCATGATGATAAAAAGCGAATACCCGACGAGCTTCCCCGCGAAGCACGCGAGAAAAGACGCCGGACTCGTCATGGATGCCTCGGACAAACTCCCGATGAAGGTTTCCGAAGCCGTCGCCGCGTACTTCGACGCCGCCATCGAAGCCGGACACAGCGACGACGACATGGCCGCGATATACGAGGGAGTGAAGGCGGGCCGGGGATAAACCACCGGACGAAAGGAGGGGCGTCGCCGGCGCGCTCCGCCCGCGAATCACGCTCTTTCGGTTTTTATCGCAAGGCGTACAAGATGGCTTCTTCGAGGGACATGGCGCGTCCTTCGTCCCACGCTTCGGTGAAGGTTCGTTCGTCGAGTCCTTCGCGGGCCGCGGCGACGCCCGTGGCGTAGTTTGTCCGGTCGTAGGGAAGTACGGAGGAGCCGATCTTTTCTTGAAGGGCTTCGGCGGCTCCATACAGGCGGGCGGCGCGTGGATAGTCGCCGCTCGCGGAGGTCGCCAGAGCGAGGGCTTCGAGGCTGCGCGAGGCGAACCATTGCTCTTTCGAGCTTCGGAGGAGGGAGAGGCTTTCTCTCGTGAGCGACACGGCGCGGTCGTGCTCACCCTGCCTGGAGACGACGACGCCGAGTTCCCGGAGCGGCAGCGAGAGGAGCCAGCCGTCTCCCATCCGGCGACACACCTCGACGCATTCCTCGAAGGCGCGTCTGGCGGATGCGAAGTCGTTTTCGGACTGGGCGACCATCCCGACGGCGCACAGAGATCCGACGAGTTCGAGGTCTCCGGCTTGTTTCCGGGAGAGTTCGACGCTCTCCTCGGCGAGGGCGCGGGCTTTTGTGGGGTCGCCCCGGTCGAGCACTTCGAGGGAGAAGAGATGGAGCGTGAGGATGAGTCCCCGCCAGTCTTCGAGTTCTCTGAAAAGCGTCGCGGCTTCTCCGAGGAGGGCGTGCGCGGGGCGGCGGTCTCCTTGAAAACAAGAGATCATGCCCGCGCCGTAAAGCATGCCCGCCCGCAAACGCGCCGGAGCCTCCGCCCACGACAACGATTTCTCGAGCCAGCCTCGCCCCTCGGCCCAATGACCGGTGTGGAACCAAAACCATACGAGCGACATCGCCATCCGGGCCGCCGTTTGCGGAGCGCTTTCATGCGCCCATGAGAGGGTCGCCCGGAAATTGTCGTGTTCTCGCTCCAATCGCTCCAGCCACGAATCGCGACCCGAAGCGTGGAGTTCGGGGGCGGCTTTCTCGGCGAGTTCGAGGTGGAAGTTCGCGTGGCGCCGGCGGACGCGCTCCTCGTCGCCGCTTTCGGAGAGGCGGTCGCCCGCGTACTGCCGGATGGTCTCGAGCATCCCGAAGCGCGGCTCGCCGTCGTTCGGGTACGAAACGACGAGGCTTTTGTCGAGGAGCGAGGAGAGGGTTTCGAGGGTGGGCTTTTCGCCCGGCGTACACACGGCCTCGGCGGCTTCGAGCGAGAAGCCCCTCGAAAAGACGGAGAGCGAGCGGAAGACGGCGCGTTCTTCGTCGTCGAGGAGGTCGTGGCTCCACGCGGTGGTTTGGCGCATGGTTCGTTGTCTTTCGGGGAGGTCGCGCGGGCCG